>JAZNDK010000073.1:0-17062 GCA_045588005.1 Alistipes sp.
CAAGTACCCCATCAAGGCCTCAGGCTATACTAATAAATACCCATAAGTAAAACACTTACTAACCGCTCTCCAAAACCACCCAACCACCACAAAAAAAAAGCACCCGCCGAAGCGAGTGCTTAATATTAGATGTACTCTAAATTTAGATTTTGTAAGTAATAGTTATACTATGCGGATATAATTATTACAACGAATATCTAAATAAACAATCTATACTAATCACGAGTGATAACTACATTGTCAATGTATGCTCGTTTTGATGATGTTGCAATCTTAACCGTAGAGCTAGCTGTTGCAGCGTCAAATGTAAGGGTAAACGTCTTAAATGAGCCAGCAGCCCCCAATTCACTATTTGAAATTGTTTTCTCTTGTGAACCGCAAGTCACTACAATATTACCTGTATCACTACCATACTTACAAGCATCAATCTGAACTGTAAATGACGAAGAGAGATCAAGTGCCTTGGTTGTAATGTAGCCTACTCCACTACCAGAGCCTAACTTAATACCTCCATACTTGCTAGTATAAGCCCTCTCAGTGGCTCCAGAGAAGTTGGGGAACTTTGAAGTGCTAATAGCACTGGAGCTATCAGCTGTTGTTGTATTATCAAATTCTTCGTTAAGAACTATGGTGGCATCACCCGCTTCAGTATAAGCTGCCTGAGTGAATGTAATAGTTGCAGAAGCTCCCTCTGCAGATAATGTCAAAGTGGCGGTACGCTCAGCATCACTATTAGCTGCAACTGAATATGTAAGTGTACTACCATCAATCTCTCCTGTCAACCAAGACTCACTGCTTGTTACTTCGATAGCCTCATCAATATACTTTGTTGTAACATTAATGGTACCAGTTGATTCTGCACAACCAAGAGAGACCTCACTCTTATCAACCTCAATTGAAGGTGTAGCCACAAATGTAGCGGGAACAAGATAGAAACCGGCGCAGTATCCACTTGCATAGTTACCACCAAATACAGTAGTATCCTTGTAGAATGCAAAATAATTAGAACTTATATTGAGTGCAAGGCTACGAGCTCCACCTAAATTATCACCGACGGGAACTAACTGATAAGTACCATCCTCGTTATCCAATATAGAGATAACAAATGCATCTGCCTGCAGATTTGCTGAATTAGAATTAGCAGCAAACATATACATATCACCACTCTGAATATAGTAGCCACCCTCTGCTGTACTAATACCCCAAACAAGGGTATCATCATTAACAGTCATAGCATCAGCATCAAACGAGGTAGTAACATCAACAGGAGAAAGACGCTTTGTACTACCGGTTGTAAGCGTTGAGCTTACAGCGATATATTTATCTCCGTTCTGAACTGCAAGGATATAATCGCCCTCAGCGATAGTAGCCTTAGCATCAGAAGCTTTAGCAGCCTTAGCAAGGTTGAGGTTCATAGTCTTGTAGCATGTGCTGCAATCGATGTCGCCGGTCGAAGTGAAGGTGTATGTATCCTCGGTTGTAGCCACAACAATCTCAACACCTACGCCATATACAGCCTGAGCTACAACCATGTAAGCTGCGTTCTCAAACTCCGAAGCAACTTCGGGCTTTGTGCCATTGGGCACGAACTGAGCGTCAGCATTGAGGTTGAGAAGTGTGTAGTCGTAAGCAGGGGTAAATGTAGCGTTCTCGTCAGTAAGGTCGTAAGTGTAAGTGAAACCGCTCGACTTCTGATTGTTGTCGGTGAACTTGATCGAGGTAACCTTCTCAGTCTCAGATGTACCACCATAGACGTTGAAAGCGATAACGCAGCCGTAGGGCTGGAACACGAGGTTCACGGTGTTGTCATCGTTGATAGTGCCACGAGCAACCATAGGCATATAGCTTGCAAGAACGCCTGCTGCATCCTGATACTGTGTGCCCTGAATACCAACGCTCATCTCGTTAGCAGTCTTAGAGTTGTTACCCTCGTAGTAGGGGTAATAAGCGTAGATCTCGGTTGCCTCTGCAGCTACCTCCAAATTGAAACTCTCGGCACCTGCGGTATATGCCTCAGCGGGCTGAATGTTGATGTCGCCGGCGTTGGTAAATGCACCGAATGTATCGCCCTCGGCCCATACGAGCTCTGTGCGATCGTTGTTGAGTGTTGTACGAGTGATGTCGCTAACAACAGTGATGGTCTTAGTCTGCTTCTCGGGAGCAACAGTCTCGTCGATAACCTCAGAACATGCTGTGAAACCCATTGCAGCTACTGCAACAAGCATCAAATTCTTCATAAACTTCTTCATAGCCATTCTAATTTTTAATCGTTACTCGAACTCCTCGGTTGCGCTGCCCCAAGCAACATCACTCATGATTGATGTCTCCCAGCTGTTGCCCACAGTAGAGAGCTCGAAACCATTCTCGACAGCAAAATCGAGAACCTCAAGAGAGGGTGCTGCATACACGCCGCTCTTAGAAATGATTAAGTTTTTCATAAAAATAAGTTAATATAAATTGTGTAAAATGTTAATATTTAGTTCAATCTCTATTTGCTTATCTTGTTTGGCATCAAGAGTGCTCTAATCCGCAAAATAACCTCTCGCCTAACAAAGGCACAAAGTTAGGCCTTTTATTCTAAAGAAACAACCTTTTTTCAAAATAAATTTCAATCTACTTATATATTTTATATAAGGTCAGATTTGGAAAGGTTGTATAAAGCGTGTTATGTGGTTTTATTTACGCATAAAATACTCTATTTCAGTCTGCTTAGAGAGAGGTTTCAGACCTCGATGCGGGTTGCGCTGTCAAGGCTGAAAAAGACCTTTTTTAGGGGGTGCTCGCAACTTTTTTGCAGTAAATATAAAAAAAAGAGTCTTTTATTTTTGAGAATGCTAAAATTTGATTACCTTTGTATGACTATGAAGCGTTGATGTGCCAAATAGATTATAATTGAAGGTATAAAGACTAAACTTATTTTTTCACCAATACAAACTTAAAAAACACTTAAAACGTATGAAACACAATTTTAACGCAGGTCCTTGCGTACTTCCCAAGCAGGCTATCGAGGCAGCTATCGAGGCTATCCGTGACTTTGACAACACAGGTATCGGTATCCTTGAGATTTCGCACCGTACTCCCGGTTGGGAGCGCGTAATGGCCGAGGTTGAGCAGTTATGGCGCGACCTTCTCAACATCCCCGAGGAGTATGCTATCTTCTTCCTTGGTGGTGGTGCATCTACTCAGTTCTTTGAGGTTCCCGCAAACCTTCTTAAGACAAAGGCTGCTTACTTGCAGACCGGCGTTTGGGCTAAGAAGGCCGTTAAGGAGGCTAAGTTCTACGGCGAGGTAGAGGTTGTTGCTTCTTCAGAGGACAAGACCTACAACTACATTCCTAAGAACTACACTATTCCTACTGATGCGGACTACTTCCACATCACAACAAACAACACTATCTACGGTACAGAGATTCACGAGGATATCGACTCGCCCATCACTTTGGTTGCCGATATGTCATCGGATATCATGTCGCGTCCTATCGACATCAAGAAGTACGGTATGATCTATGGTGGTGCTCAGAAGAACGTGGGCCCCGCAGGTGTTACTTTCGTTATCATCCGCAAGGATCTTCTCGGACAGTCAGGCCGTAAGCTCCAGACTATGGTTGATTACTCTACTCACTACCCCGAGGAGGCTCGCAACCACTCAATGTTCAACACACCTCCCGTATTCCCCATCTTCGTTATGTACCAGACTTTGAAGTGGGTTAAGGAGCTTGGTGGCGTTGAGGAGATGTACAAGCGCAACAAGGAGAAGGCTGCGTTGCTCTACGCTGAGATTGACCGTAACACTATGTTCGTAGGTACTGCCGAGAAGGAGGACCGCTCGTTGATGAACGTATGTTTCGTAATGGCCCCCGGCAAGGAGGAGCTCGAGGCAGAGTTCATGGCATTTGCTAAGGAGCGTGGCATGGTAGGTATCAAGGGTCACCGTTCGGTAGGTGGTTTCCGCGCATCTATCTACAATGCTTGCCCGAAGGAGTCTGTTGAGGCTTTGGTAGCTTGCATGAAGGAGTTCGAGGAGTTGCACAAGTAATCGAACAAACAGCGAAAAAAATCAAACGGTAGCCTCTCGGTATTTATCGCGGGGCTACCTTAATAACTAATAAAAAATAAGAAGAATAACCTATTATGAAGGTACTTATTGCAACCGAGAAGCCCTTTGCTAAGACAGCAGTTGAGGGTATCGAGTCAATCTTGAAGGAGGCTAACTACGAGGTGGTACGCCTTGAGAAGTATCCCGACAAGTCGGAGCTTTTGGCAGCTGTTGCTGATGTTGATGCTCTTATCATCCGTAGCGACAAGGGTACTGCCGAGGTAATCGAGGCTGCTAAGCAGCTTAAGATTGTTGTTCGTGCAGGTGCTGGTTTCGACAACGTGGACCTCGCAGCAGGTCCTGCTCACAACGTGGTTGTTATGAACACTCCCGGCCAGAACTCTAACGCCGTAGCTGAGCTCGCTCTCGGTATGATGGTTTACATGGCTCGTAACCAGTTCAACCCCGGTACAGGTTCTGAGCTTCAGGGCAAGACCCTTGCTATCCACGCTTACGGTAACGTAGGTCGCTTGGTAGGCTTGAAGGGTAAGGCTCTCGGTATGAACGTAGTAGCTTACGACCCCTTCATCACCGATGAGGCTGTGTTCGAGCGTGATGGCGTGAAGAAGATGAACTCTATCGCCGAGCTTTATGCTGCTGCTGACTACCTCTCATTGCACATCCCCGCAACTGCCGAGACTAAGGGCTCGATCGGCTACGACTTGGCTATGTCTATGCCTAAGGGTGCTACCATCGTGAACACCGCCCGCAAGGAGGTTATCAACGAGGAGGGTCTTATGAAGGCTATGGAGGAGAGAGAGGACCTCAAGTATATCACCGACATCGCTCCCGATGCTAAGGAGGCATACGCTGAGAAGTTTGGCAAGCGTTACTTCGGTACTCCCAAGAAGCAGGGTGCCGAGACAGCTGAGGCTAACGTAAACGCCGGTCTTGCTGCTGCTCGTCAGATTGTAGATTACTTTGTAAACGGCAACGTTCGTTTCCAGGTAAATAAATAATCTGATTTGATATTTTGGCATTTGCCTCGATTGAAAAATCCAAGCGAACCTTGCGATTTTAACATTTCGGGCAGTCTAAAATATTATTGGACAGAGCATTAGAGGCTGACTAAAAGTAAATTTGTCTTCCTCTTTTTATCAGGAGGTTGAATAAGAAGATGTAGTTTTAGGCATGCGATGCCCGAAAAAGCGGGGTTTACTGAGTGTAAATGAGCATTTTGAGGGCGAGCATAACGACAAAATACACTTTTTATTCAGCCTCCTACAAAAAATAGATAACCAAGCTAAAACTATTATTAAATATGGTAAGAATTAAGCCCTTTAAGGGTATTCGCCCTCCGAAGGAGTTGGCATCGGAGGTTGCATCACGTCCTTACGACGTACTTAACTCGGTAGAGGCTAAGGCTGAGGCTGGCGAGCGTTCGTTGCTTCACATCATCAAGCCCGAGATTGACTTTGATCCCATCGCCGATGAGCACTCTCAGGAGGCTTACGAGAAGGCTATGGAGAACTTCCGCATCTGGAAAGAGAAGGGCTGGTTGGCACAGGATGGCGAGGAGTACTACTACATCTACGCTGAGACTATGAACGGCCGTACTCAGTATGGTATTGCAATGTGCTGCCACTACGACGACTACCTCTCAGGCGCAATCAAGAAGCATGAGCTTACTCGCCCCGATAAGGAGGAGGATCGTATGATTCACGTTCGCAACCAGAAGGCTAACATCGAGCCCGTATTCTTCACTTATCCCGACAATGCCGAGATCGATGCTATCATCTCTAATTGGGTTAAGGAGCACGAGGCTGACTACGACTTCGTTGCCGAGGATGGCTTTGGTCACCACATGTGGGTTATCCGTTGCAAGGAGACCAACGACCGTATCACCGAACTCTTCAAGGGTATCCCCGCATTGTATGTAGCTGATGGTCACCACCGTACAGCTGCTGCTGCTCGTGTAGGTCAGGAGTGCGCATCGAAGAACCCCAACCACACAGGCAACGAGGAGTACTGCTTCTTCCTTGCAGTTACCTTCCCCGCATCACACCTCCGCATCATCGACTACAACCGCGTAGTTAAGGACTTGAACGGTCTCTCGAAGGAGGAGTTCTTGAAGGCTGTAGAGGAGAATTTCGTTGTTGAGAAGAAGGGTAAGGAGATCTATACTCCCAACGCTTTGCACAACTTCGCAATGTATATCGATGGCGAGTGGTACTCAATGACTGCCAAGGCTGGTACTTATGACGATAACGATCCTATCGGCGTTCTTGATGTAACAGTTCTCTCGAACCTCGTACTCGACAAGGTGCTCGGTATCGCTGATCTCCGCACTTCGAAGCGTATCGACTTCGTAGGTGGTATTCGTGGTTTGGGCGAGTTGCAGAAGCGTGTTGATAGCGGCGAGATGAAGGTTGCTTTCGCATTGTATCCCGTATCTATGCAGCAGCTTATCGACATCGCCGACACAGGCAACATCATGCCTCCCAAGACTACTTGGTTTGAGCCTAAGTTGCGTTCGGGCGTTGTTATCCACTCTTTCGAGGAGTAATAACAGCTCGTATAGGCAAAAGAAGAGGCCGGCTACATCGTGTAGCCGACCTCTAATGTTGTGAGAGCGATTATTACTCCATTGTAGCCTTAGCCTCGCAGTATAGGCAACGCACAACGCCCTCCTCGACTTGTGAAGCTTCGAAGCGTGGGCGCACAGGCTCTAAGTTCGAGATACACACGGGGTTGGGACACTTGCATCGCACAATGGCGTGACCTTCGTGGCCCTCGAAACTCTTCTCGGGGTTGTTCTGCCACTCCAAAAGTTTGAGGATTAGGGCCATGCGTACGAACTTTCCATTCTCCACCTGGCGGAAGTAGGCTGCTCTCGGGTCGCTATCCACATCGATAGCTATCTCGTTTACTCGGGGCAGTGGGTGCAGTACAGCCATACGCTCTTTAGCTCCGCGCATCTTCTGAGCATCGAGTATGAAGCAATCCTTAACTCGCTCGTACTCGTCAAGATCGGTAAAACGCTCCTGCTGAACGCGCGTCATATATAGGATGTCGATATCGCCGATAACGCTCTCGATATCGTTCGACTCGCGGTACTCCACGCCGTAGCGGTCGCATACGTCGTGCTTGATATAGTCGGGAAGTGCAAGCTCGGGAGGCGAGATAAGCACAAACTTCGTGTTCGAGTAGCGCGTCATTGCCTTAATTAGCGAGTGTACCGTACGGCCATATTTAAGGTCGCCCACAAGACCAATAGTGAGGTTATTCAGTGTGCCGAGCTCCCGTTTGATGGTGAGCAGGTCTGTCATGGTCTGCGTGGGGTGGCTATGGCTGCCGTCGCCGGCATTGATGATGGGCGTGCGTGACACATCGGTAGCGGCCAGCGGTGCCCCCTCGACCTTGTGTCGCATGGCGATAATATCAGCAAAGCAGTTTACCACACGCACCGTATCCTGCACCGTTTCGCCCTTAGATACCGACGACGAGCGTGCATCGGCAAAGCCTAAGACATTACCACCGAGCTCCATCATTGCTGCTGTGAAGCTTAGGCGTGTGCGTGTACTTGGCTCATAGAAGAGTGTTGCGAGCTTCTTGCCTCGGCACACCTCGCTATACTTATCGCGATTGGCGATAATATCCTCGGCAAGGGCGATAATCTCAGCTATCTCCTGCACCGAAAGGTCAGTAGGGTCGATTAGGTGTTTCATCGTTTCTGCTATGAATCAATTCGTTAATCTTCTATTTAATCCAGCTCTCATCCGAGGGGTTGCTTCTGAATTTAAGGATGCGCTCCTTATCCTCAGCCTTGATGTAACCCTCCTCGGCAGCAACCTCTACAAGAGCGTCGAGGTTCGAGAGCGAGTAGTTCTTAGCTTCAGCTGCTGCAAGACGATCCAAGCCCTTCTGCATGCCGTAGGTAAAGATGCTCACAATGCCGAGCACATCAGCACCTGCATTACGCAGAGCCTCTACAACCTCGATGCAGCTACCGGCTGTTGAGATAAGGTCCTCGACAACAACTACCTTCTGGCCCTTCTCGAGCTTACCCTCAATCTGGTTACCTCGGCCGTGATCCTTCGAGCCTGAGCGAACATAGCCCATAGGCAGGTTGAGTATTGTTGCGGTGATAGCAGCGTGGGCGATACCTGCTGTTGATGTACCCATGAGTACCTCGACTTCGGGGTAGTGCTTGCGAATAAGTTCGGCAAGACCCTCTTCAACGTGGTTACGCACCTCGGGAGCGGTGAGCGTGAGACGGTTGTCGCAATATATAGGGCTCTTGATGCCGCTGGCCCATGTGAAAGGCTGCTCGGGGCGGAGGAATACTGCACCAATAGAGAGCAGGTCTTTTGCAATCTTCTTTTCCATAACGATTTATGATGTTTTAGTTAATCTTCTACTTTATGTTAAATACTCAATTTACTCGCCGCAAAACTCTCTCAGACAACGCTCATAGGCAGCTACGGGATCGTCGGCAGCGGTGATGGGTCGGCCTACCACGATAAAGTCTGAGCCAATCTCGCGAGCTCGCTCGGGGGTCGTTACGCGTACCTGATCGCCAACCTCGCCATCGGCAAAGCGAACACCCGGGGTGATGGTCATAAACTCCTTGCCACAAGCCTCCTTAACCATTGCGGCCTCAAGGGGTGAGCACACCACGCCATCCAAGCCGGCCTCCTTAGTATTCTGGGCGTACTTAACGATAGTGTCGTTAATCGAGGCGTTGATAAGTAGCTCGTTCTGCATACGCTCCTCTGATGTCGATGTGAGCTGTGTAACGGCAATGAGCAGAGGGCGTGTGCCATCCTCGCGAGTAAGACCCTCGCGTGCTGCACGCATCATATCTACCGTGCCGGCAGCGTGAACGTTTGTCATATCTACATCCAAGTTGCGGAGTACCGACATCGCCTTCTTCACGGTGTTGGGAATGTCGTGAAGTTTGAGGTCGAGGAAGATGCGGTGGCCCCTCGCCTTGATTGTGCGTACAATCTCTGGACCCTCGGCATAGAAGAGCTCCATGCCTATCTTCACAAACGGCTTACGGCCGGTGAACTTATCCAAAAAGTTGAGTGTCTGCTCCTTGCTGCTGAAGTCGCAGGCAATAATTACATCACGTTTCATACTCTATATCATTTATTTTACTATTCCGATAATGTCGCTGAGTCGCTCTATGCCCAAACGCTCCATCTCGGCGGGCAGAGCCTCGACAATCTCCTTTGCGGCATATGGGTTTTTGAGGTTGGCAGCACCTACCTGCACAGCGGTAGCTCCTGCCATCATCATCTCGATAACGTTGTTTGCGGTGCTGACTCCACCACAACCCATTACAGGTATCTTACAAGCGTTGGCCACCTGATATACCATACGTACAGCCACGGGGAAGATAGCGTCGCCCGAGAAGCCACCCATCTTATTGGCGATAACGGGGCGACGACGCATCGTGTCGATACGCATGCCAAGCAGGGTGTTTATAAGACAGATACCGTCAGCTCCCGCATCCTCGCACGCGCGCGCAATAGATACTATATCTGTAACATTGGGACTAAGCTTGATAAATACGGGCTTGTGCGTGACGCTCTTCACGCGACGCGTAACCTCGGCAGCCGACTCGGGTTGTGTGCCAAAACTCATGCCTCCGTTGTGTACATTGGGGCATGATACATTGACCTCGATAATCTCTACCTGCTCCTCCTTATCGATCTTAGCGCAGCACTCCTCGTACTCCTCCAACGAGAAACCGCTGATGTTTGCTACGATAGGCTTATGGAAGATAGTGCGAAGGTAGGGTAGCTCCTCGGCGATAACCTTGTCGATACCCGGGTTTTGCAGACCTACGGAGTTAATCATGCCAGCCTCGCACTCGGCAATACGCGGTGTGGGATTGCCAAAGCGAGCATCGCGCGTAGTGCCCTTGAACGATATAGCTCCGAGGCAGTCCAAGTCGTAGAAGTCGGCAAACTCGCGACCAAAACCAAATGTGCCACTCGCAGGAATTATCGGGTTGTCGAGCTTCACTCCGCAGAGCTCGACCGATGTATCAAAGTTCTTTACCATATAATCTCTTCGCGTTTAAGTACAGGGCCATCCTTGCAAATTCGCTTATTTCCATACTTGGTCTTGCACGTGCAACCCATACATGCACCAAAGCCGCAACCCATCCTCTCCTCGAAACTGAACTCTGCATCGACACTTGTAGCGTCGTACAAGGCTTTAAGCATAGGCAGAGGTCCACAGGTGTAGAGATAGTCAAATTCGAGAGCCTGCTCGCGGATGATGTCGGTAACAAAACCCTTAGTGCCTACCGAGCCATCGGCAGTCGAGATGTAGGTCTTGACACCCAATGCACGAAACTCCTCGGCGTAGAATATCTCCGATGCGGTGTTAAAGCCCAAGATGACAATAGGTGATTTTCCCTCGCCGAGCAACCTCTTGCACAGGTTGTACATCGGAGGCACGCCCACACCTCCACCTACAAGTAGAGGACGTTTGGCACTATTCTCCGTTGAGAAGCCGTTGCCAAGACCTGTGAGGATGTCGAGTTGTTCACCCTGAGCCATAGCCTTCATCTGCTCCGTGCCACGACCTACGACCTTGTATATGATGGTAATCGTCTTGTTATCGTAGTCGCAGACCGAGATTGGGCGACGCAGGTACTTGCCTGCCAACTCGATATTGATGAACTGACCCGAGCGGGTGATATGCTGAGTATCACCCTCCAACACCATGCGGTAAACCACAGGTGTCAAAGGCGTGTTACTCTTAATGGTGTATATTCCTTTTTTATACATTATTCAGCGTCGATTGTCGATACACCAAGTGTGATCTCCTCCAATACGTCGAGCAGTACGCTCACTGTCTCGAGTGCTGTGAAGATAGTCACGTTGTTCTCAACGGCGCAACGACGGATGTCGTAGCCATCGAGACGTGCACTATGCTGGTTGATATCGATTGTGTTGATAACATAGTTTACATGACCCTTGCGCAACGATTCGAATATCTCCGAAGAGCCCTCGCTGAGCTTTCTGAGGCAGCGTGTACGGATGCCGTTCTCGCGCAAGAACTTCGTAGTACCACTCGTAGCCTCGATATTGAAGCCGAGCTCGTAGAAACGACGGATAAGCGGCAGAGCACGCGGTTTATCGGCATCGGCAATAGATACGAAGATAGTACCGTAGTTGGCGATAGTCATACCCGATGACTGCAACGACTTGTAGAGCGCACGGCGCAACGACGAGTCGTAGCCGATAGCCTCGCCCGTAGATTTCATCTCGGGAGAGAGGTACGAATCGACACCGCGAATCTTAGCGAATGAGAAGGCGGGAGTCTTAACATACCACCTCTTCTTCTCTGCGGGGATAATCTCGGTAATGCCCTGCTCGCGCAACGAGTGGCCGAGCATGACGTTAGTAGCAATCTTTGCCATGGGCACACCCGTAGCCTTCGAGAGGAAGGGCACGGTACGCGACGAACGGGGATTTACCTCGATGACATAGACCATATCCTTGTCGTCGGCGATAAACTGTATGTTGTACAGACCGCGGATGCCAATCTCCATACCGAGACGAATAGTGTACTCCTTGATCGTATCCTTAACCTTCTGGCTTACGCTGAAAGTGGGATATACGCTTATCGAGTCGCCCGAGTGGATACCTGTGCGCTCGACGTGCTCCATAATACCGGGGATAAATACATTCTCGCCGTCGCAGATAGCATCTACCTCCAACTCCTTACCCTTGATATACTTATCTACCAACACGGGCTGATCCTCGTTAATCTCAACCGCCGTTTTGAGGTAGTGGCGCAGAGCCTCTTCGTTCGACACAATCTGCATCGCACGACCACCCAATACGTAGCTCGGGCGAACCAACACAGGGTAGCCGATACGCTCCGCAGCTGCCACACCGCGCTCAATGTCGGTGATAGCCTCGGCGTCGGGCTGAGGAATGCCTGCGCGACGCATGATAGCCTCGAAACACTTTCTATCCTCGGCATTGTTGATAGCATCGATGCCCGTACCGATAATATTTACGCCTAAGTCCGATAGAGGCTTAGCAAGGTTAATAGCTGTCTGACCGCCGAGCGATACCACAACACCCGTAGGCTTCTCCAACTCGATAACATTCATCACATCCTCGACAGTGAGTGGCTCGAAGTAGAGCTTATCGCTGATTGTATAGTCCGTAGATACGGTCTCGGGGTTATTGTTGATGATGATAGCCTCGTAGCCTGCCTCGCGGATTGCCCAAATTGCATGTACCGTAGAGTAGTCGAACTCGACACCCTGACCGATACGGATAGGACCCGAACCGAGAACGATAATCTTTTCGCGGTTGCTGACTATCGACTCGTTCTCCTCCTCGTAGGTCGAGTAGAGGTAGGGAACCTCCGATTCGAACTCCGCAGCGCAGGTGTCAATCATCTTATAAACAGGGAAGATGTTGTTCTCTCGGCGCAGCACAAAGAGCTCCGATTCTGTCATACCCCAGAGCTTACCGATATACTTGTCGCTGAAGCCTAAACGCTTAGCTTCGCGAAGCACCTCGATATCGTGCTTGTTAGCCTCGACAACGCGCTCCATCTCGACAATATTCTTAAGCTTCTCCAAGAAGAAGAGGTCGATCTTTGTATTATCATAGACGTGCAACAAATCGACACCGCGGCGAATCAGCTCGGCGATAGCGTATATGCGGTCGTCTGTACCCTTACGGATATATGCGAGGATACCCTCGATAGACATGGTGTCGAACTTCTTGTGATAGATGTGGCATACGCCGGTCTCCAACGAGCGCACAGCCTTCAATAAACCCTCCTCGAAGGTGCGACCAACACTCATAACCTCGCCCGTAGCCTTCATCTGAGTACCGAGCTCGTTAGATGCATCGCTGAACTTATCAAAGGGGAAGCGTGCAACCTTCGTAACGATATAGTCGAGCGTGGGCTCGAAGCTCGCAGGCGTGTTGGCGATACGAATCTCGTCGAGGGTCATGCCCACAGCCACCTTTGCCGTGACACGAGCAATGGGATAGCCACTCGCCTTCGATGCGAGTGCCGATGAGCGGCTCACGCGGGGATTAACCTCGATGATGTAGTATTTGAACGACAAGGGGTCGAGAGCAAACTGCACGTTACAGCCACCCTCGATTTTGAGGGCGCGAATAAGCTTCAAAGCACTCGAACGCAACATCTGATACTCCTTGTTTGCCAATGTCTGGCTTGGAGCAACAACGATTGAGTCGCCTGTGTGGATACCCACCGGATCGACATTCTCCATCGAGCAGATGGTGATTGCCGTGTCGTTCTTATCGCGCATCACCTCAAACTCGATCTCCTTATATCCCTTGATACTCTTCTCGACAAGCACCTGATGTATGGGCGATAGTGCGAGAGCGTTGCGCATGATATCGCGGAGCTCCTCCTCGTTGTCGGCAAAGCCACCACCTGTACCACCGAGCGTGAATGCAGGGCGCAATACTACGGGGTAGCCAATCTTCTGGGCAGCCTCGACACCCTCCTCGATAGTATTTGTGATGAACGAGGGTATGACCGGCTCGCCAATGCGCATACACAGCTCCTTGAAGAGCTCTCGATCCTCGGCCTCCTCGATAGAGGTAAACGATGTGCCGAGAATCTCGACACCACACTCCTCCAAGATACCCTTCTTGGCGAGCTGCACTGCGAGGTTAAGACCTGTCTGACCACCGAGACCCGGAACAATAGCGTCGGGACGTTCGTAGCGGATAATCTTGGCTACATACTCCAATGTCAATGGCTCCATATATACCTTGTCGGCAATATGGGTGTCGGTCATGATGGTTGCAGGGTTAGAGTTTACAAGTATCACATGGTAACCCTCCTCTTTGAGTGCAAGACATGCCTGCGTGCCGGCATAGTCGAACTCAGCGGCCTGACCTATGACGATAGGTCCCGAGCCGATGACCATTACTTTCTTTATATCTGTTCTCTTAGGCATGTTTGTTCTCCTCCATCAGTTTAATGAATTTATCGAAAAGGTAGGTGCTGCTCGCCTCGGGAGTGCAGTCGGGCTGATATTGTACCGAGAAGAGCTTGTCGTTGAGCGACTCGACACCGGCAATAGTGCCATCCAGCAGGTTGCGATGCGTAACCGTGAGAGGTGTACCCTCAAGCGAGGCCTCGTCGATGGCGTAGCTATGGTTCTGAGCTACAATCTCGAGCTTGCCGTTAGTCAGGTACTTCACGGGGTGGTTTGCGCCACGGTGGCCGAACTTCATCTTGATATTCTTTGCTCCGTAGGTCGAGGCTATGATCTGATGACCCAAGCCAACACCAAAGATGGGCAGCTTGCCGCGCAAAGCCTCGATAGCCTTGCCTATCACGCTGACATTCGTGGGGTCGCCCGGGCCGTTAGAGATGAAGATGCCGTCGGGATTGAAGGCCATGATATCCTCAGCCGAAGAGTCGAACGGAACGATAGTCACGTTGCAACCCTTTGCGTTAAGCTGACGTATAAAGCTGTACTTGATACCGCAGTCGATAGCTACGACATCCCACTTGTGGTTGGGGGTGCGCGAGAACCAACGCTTCTTGCAGCTTACCCTCTCCACTTGGTCGCGACGAAGCTCCGTGCTGCGAATAAGGGCTATAGCCTCCTCGGTGGAGATAGCTATATCGACAATGGCCGCCTTCTGAGTGCCCTCGTTGCGGATGATGCGTGTAATCATTCGTGTATCTACTCCGCTGATACCCGGAATATCCATCTCCTCGAAGGCCTCGTTCAAGGTCTTGGTGTAACGGAAGTTGCTCGGTGAGTCGCAGCACTCGCGGACAACCATACCGCCGATAGACGAAGACTTACTCTCGTTATCCTCGTCGGTAAAGCCGTAGTTACCCATCAGGGGGTAGGTCATGACTACAATCTGGTCGGTGTACGTTGGGTCGGAAACAATCTCCTGATAGCCTACCATCGAGGTATTAAAGACCAGCTCGCATACCGTAGCGCGGTTCGAGCCAAATCCATAGCCCGGAAACTCCTTGCCATTCTCAAGTACAAGTTTCTTGGTAAAAGGTCTCATTTACTCTTTTGATTTATGTTAATTTTATCTATTTGTTGTCATACACAATCTTACCACGATGCAGGGTCATCACGGCATCGCCTCTCATCTGACAGCCGTCGAACATTGTGACGCGGCCCATTGAGTAGAACTTCGAGCTATCTACTCGCCACTCCTTCTCGGTGTCGAGAAGTACGATGTCGGCACGCTTGCCAGCATCCAAACCACCCTCAATGCGGAATACCTTGCGGGGATTTAGACTCATAAGCTCAACCAACCTCTCGAGCGAGATGATACCCTTGCCTACAAGGTGGGTGTTGAGCGCAGCAAATGCTGTTTCGAGGCCTACGATACCCATTGCGCTATCCTTCAAACCGCGCGACTTCTCCTCGATGCTGTGGGGCGCATGGTCGGTAGCTATCATGTCGATTGTACCATCCTTGATACCCTCGATAAGGGCTGCTCGATCCTCGGCCGAGCGTAGCGGCGGATTCATCTTCCAACGAGCATCCTCTTGAAGATCCATGTCGGTATATATCAGGTAGTGAGGGCCTGTCTCGCAGGTAACTTTCACACCGCGAGCCTTAGCCTTGCGAACGAGCTCGACAGTCTCCTTTGTCGAGATGTGGCAGACATGATAGCGGCAACCTGTTCGCTCGGCAATCTCGATATCGCGACGCACCTGCTCCCACTCACTCTCCGAACATATACCCTTGTGGCCGTGGAGCTTGGCATACTCGCCATCGTGGATATATCCGCCACGGAGAAGCTCCTCGACTTCGCAGTGGGCTGCAATGATGGTGTCATGTTCTACGGCCTTCTGCATGGCTCGCTCCATCATAGCGTCGTGCTGCACTCCCGAGCCGTCGTCGGAGAAGCCACATACTCTATCTTTGAGTGCGGCTATATCGACAAGCTCCTCGCCCTTTCGACCAACGGTGATAGCAGCGTAGGGTAGTACCTCGATGCAGGCGTCACGCTCGATGATGTCCAACTGCTCCTGAAGGTGCTCCAAAGTGTCGGGTACAGGGTTTAGGTTGGGCATGGGGCATACCGTCGAGTATCCTCCGCGTGCTGCCGCCTTAGTGCCTGTGGCTATGCGCTCCTTGTAGCCAAAGCCGGGCTCGCGCAGATGAACATGTACATCGACAAACGCAGGGGCTACAACCAAGCCTGTCGCATCGATTACCGTGTCGGATGCCTCCGGAGCGATATTCTCGGCGATAAACGCAATCTGCTCGCCCTCGATAGCTATGTCTGCTCTACCTATCACAGCACCCCCTACGAGTGTGCCTCCTTTGATGATTGTTCTCTCTCTACCCATATATCAAAAAATAGGCGACCCAAAAGAGCCGCCATTATTTAACAAAAACAATAATTCCAAAAGAGTTGAAACCTCGACAATTGGCCGATATAGGACTACACTGAGGGGATACTCCGCAGGCTATGTTGTTCGTCTGTCTCATATTTAACTCTAAATTTGCGCAAAGGTAAGTATTTTTTATCAATCTCGCAAGATTTCATGTTGAACTTTTTGTAGTTTTTTGCAAATTCGTGAAATGTTAAAAAAAAGTTGAAAAAAGTCACGCGCGTATTTTTATAAATGCCAAATATAGATTATCTTTGTTGCATGAATTTTCTGTTGTTACAGCCACGATTAAACGTTGTGCCGTGTAAGCTCCGACGAATGAGCCGCGGAGAGCAGGGCAGGAGTCCACATTGCGTCAAGCAGGTGGAATGCGTAGATGAGGCTCAGTGTGCTCGTATTGTGGCTATTGACATGCAGGGAGGTACGAATTAAAGAGATTTAGACCGCTGATACTTAGGGTGTTGGCGGTCGTTTAATTTTTTAGTGGAGTGTTGAATTAAAAAAATATATTGATTATGAAAGTAGCAGTTATTATGGGCTCGACGAGCGATTGGGATGTAATGAAGGCCGCCGTTGAGACATTGGAGGAAGTCGGAGGCCAAGCGGT
>JAZNDK010000074.1:0-8242 GCA_045588005.1 Alistipes sp.
CCCAAGGAGTTGGTTTCAAGTGTTGTCTTCCTAAGACCGCTTGGCCTCCGACTTGGCAGTACGCCTTAGTACAGACCATCGCCTCGAAATTCGCCTGACGTTATATCTTGTTCATACGTTTGGTGTTTCGTATCATCTCTCATTTTGACCTACTTTACCTCTGCCTCGGGGCGCATAACGACCAGCGTGCGGTTGTTGTCGGCGACAATCTTCTGAGCAAGAGCTTTGACATCATTAGCACTCACGCTCTCCAAGATGCCGAGGTACTCCTCTTTGTAGTTATAGCCCTCCTCATACCAAAGGTTGATAGCCGACATTATACCTCCATTGCTTTCCAGCACATTGGCGTAGTTCTTCTGCAAGAACTCCTTAGACTTTGCTATATCGTCGGCCAAGGGTCCATCCTCGGCAATCTTGCGTAGCTCTGCATCGCATATTGCAATCAGCTCATCAGCCATAGCCTCGTTGGTGTCGAACATAATCATCGTTACATACTGCTCGATGGGCTCTCGGTCGATACTGCCGCGAACCTGAACGCCGTATGTGCCGCCCTTCTCCTCGCGAATAGAGACCATATAGCGTGAGTCGAGAGCACGACTCAACAGGTCGAGAGTGAGACGACTCTTTGCATTGTTCTCAATATTGCCGGAGTAAGTAAGGCGAACTGATACCTTCGGCTGTTGCATCGGAGTACGGAAGTCGGTGGTAACCTCTCCCTTTGCAATACGAACACCGTCATCGACAACCGCGTACTCAACACTCTTGGATGTGGGCAACGAACCGATATACTTCTCAACAAGAGGCTTCAATATATCGAGGTCGATGTTTCCAACGATTACAAAACGGAAGTCGTCGGCATAGGAGTAGAGCTTAGAGTGTATGTCGGCCATGCGCTCGATAGTTAGCGACTCGATACGGTCAGCTGAGGTCATCTGACGACGTGGATTATTCCGGTATAGAGTTTCGGTAAACCTCTTGCCGAGAATGTAGTTCGGGTCGGACTCCATGTTGCGGAAGTATGGAACATACATCTTCTTAAGGTTGTCCAAGTCGTTCGGATCGAGGCGAGGTGCTGTGAAGTTATGATATATCAGCTGTAAGATAGTCTCGATATCCTTGGGCGATCCGCCGCCATTTAGGCTATGCTCATACTCGCCAACACCAACCATGGCGTATGCACTCTTGCCCGATAGTATCTTGCCGAGTTCCATGGCCGAGAATTTGCCAATGCCCGACTGCTGCATAACCATAGGCAGAAAGTCGGCATCCATCGACTCATCTACACCCAACATCGACCTGCCACCCTTAGCTACGGCCGATACCATCACCTCATCGGCCTTCAATGTCGAGGGGCGAACAACCACTTTAATACCGTTCTTCAAAGTCCACTCGGTGAAACCAAGTGACTCGTTCTCGGAAGTTGTCTTAACCTTCGAGCCCTTCAACCTGAGCGATGGGTCAATCAACGGCTCGATAACGGTGTTATCCTCGTATGGTTGGATATCTGCAGCCTCGACCTCTGCCTGTATAGCTCGGATTTGCTCCTCGGTGGGCACTGCCACGCCCTCCTTATGTGGCGACTGAACAAGTATCACAAGGTTTTCGTTGGGCTTAGCCATCTGTGCGTAGGCCTGATTTAGACTCTCCACCGTAAGATTATTGATTAGCATCTGCGCGAGTTGCCACTCGGTATCTGCATCCAATATGGGTGAGCCGCTCTTGCAATAGTCGAGATAACGCTCCGCGTACTCTCCATTCGTAACATCGTTACGGTTTGTGTATCTTCGCTCTGCTCGGCGCAAAATACGCTGCTTTGCACGCTCAAATTCATCGGCCGTAAATCCATAGCGACGCATACGCTCAATCTCGGTGTACATGGCACGAAAGGCCTCGTCGGTGCGACCCTCGTGAGCTGTTACGGAGAACATCGTAGCCTCCAGAGTAGGGCATATGCCGATGTTTCCCTCCATCATGCCGCCATCGAGCAGTGGCGCATCTACGCCCTGTGCAATCTCTTGAAAACGGTTATTCATCATCTCTGTAACAAAGGTGTTGATATACTCCGTAGTGATGCCGATAGCCGTATTCTTATACTCCTTAGGCATTGCATTGCGACGGGCAAACATCAAAACACTCGACTTTGTGAGTTCCTTGTCCGTAAAGATAGAGATGATAGGCTCCTCGGTTGCCGGTACGCTAATAATCTCCTTTTGTGCGGCATCTGCCGACGAAGAGGGGATGTCGGCCATAAGAGCCTTAATCTTAGCCTCTATTTGGTCGATATCAACATCTCCTACAACGACGATTGTCTGATACTCGGGGCGATACCACTTCTCGTAGAAGTTTCGTAACGCTATGTGGTCAAACGATTTGAGGTCGTCGAGATAGCCAATAAGATTGCGATGCTCGTAGAGCGTGCCCTTAAAGAGGTTTTTGAGCATGTCGTTCTGAGCACGACGCTGTGCATTATCCGTCGTTCGGAGCTCCTCCATAATCACTCCTCGCTCCGAATCAATCTCCTCGGGTTGCAGAGCGATAAACTGCGACCAGTCGTGCAGTATTAGGAGCGATAAATCGATATTCTCCTCCGTCACGGGACAGTCCAAAATCATATACTGAGTCCAATCCCACGATGTCGAGGCATTAAGATTTCTTCCAAACTGACAACCTATTGCTTCAAGCCTTTCGATAATATTCTTGTTCGGAAGATTCTTTGTGCCATTGAATGCCATATGTTCGAGAAAGTGGGCGAGACCCTGCTGGTCGTCATCCTCCTGAATAGCACCCACATCGTGATAGATGTAGAAGTTGGCTTGCCCCTTCGGCTTCTCGTTGTGACGTATGATGTAGGTCATACCATTGTCTAATACGCCCATGCGAACTTCTGTATCGAACGGGAGTTGCTCAATTGTACCCTGAGCAAGGATATTTGAAACACTGAGAGCGAGTGTTGCAAATAAAAATAGCAGTCTTCTCATAATCCAAAATTTTAGGTCTGTTTTGTACTGCAAAGTTACGGTAGTTTACAACTAAAATATAATATTTTTGCCGCAAACCACCTAACAAAGCTATATGATAAATCGTTGAATATCAGTAAAATATATGGGTTGTTAGATTTTGAAATTCTAACAACCCATATTGTGTAAATCTAAATGGTTGAAAATCAGAAATATACCTATAATTTGGTTTTTGCTATTTGTTTTATATGCTCATTATGAGTCAATTACTGCAAATAACGCAACATTATCTCTTTATTCTCGGCATTCGATTGTGAAATCTTTGATTTTAGACGCGATTTTCGCATATAGATATTACCTATGCTGTCGCCCGTAAATACGCTGATTGCCTTGGCCGAGAAACCGGCATAGAGGAAGCAGAGCAATCTATAATCCATCTCGCTAAACTCGGGCATAGACTCTCTCAATAGCTTCATCACACCCCCTTTGTGTTTGTTCACAATATCCTCCAACTGCTGGATGTAACGCTTGTTGGTCTGTAACTTCTCAATCTCGCTGCGTACCTGCGTATAGATAGCCTCTTTATCGCGCTTTGTGCCGTGAGTCTCGTAGTAGGTATTGCTAAGCCTGTCTATAAGCAAGAACTGGGATTCAAATAGGTGGTTGATCTGTTTGGTCATACTCTCGGCCGCCACGCTCTTTGTGAAGAGAGATTGTTCAAGATCCTGCATCGCCTCCATATAACGGTTAATCTCTCTATTTTTAAGAGTTATCTTATGGCTGATATACATCCCTACGACAACCATTATCAATATAGCTATGATTGTTAGAGTAATGTATATTTGTCGATTCTTATTCAGACGATAAGCGTTGAACTCTGCCTGATTTTGGAAATACTCCTTCTGCGCCAACACTAATGGTTGTTGGAGCGCACGCTGCAACTCTCGGTTCTGAATCTGAACACCATTCTCGAAGTATCGCATAGCTTCATCCATGCGCCCCATCTGCTTCATGGTGTTGGCACTCTTGAAGGCCATGTCTATTGTATCTACAATGTCGGTAGCTCTCTCCCACGCGCGGTGTAGATACTCCTCGGCACGCCTATAATCATTAGCTGATGCATAATAACTCGCCAACGAGCCTAAGCATTTGGGTGAGTACAGCTCCTCGTCGAAATTGGATGTCAGATGTCTGGCGATGTAGCCACATTTCTCATATTCATAAGTCATATCGTAGAACATGAGTAGATTCTGACAACATACCATCTCAAGCTCTTTATCGCCCAACTCATGAGCTATGTCTAAAGCCTTGTTGAAATGGTTTACCGCCTCGTCAAACATATCGAGATTGCCGTATGCAGCACCTATATCGTGTAGTGCATACGCCTTGTGATGCTCCAACCCTGCGGCAGAGTAGTAGCCGTATGCCGAGTTGTAGGCTGCCAAACTCTTGGAATGGTCGTAGAATAGTCGGTAAATCTCGCCAATTTGCATGTATAGCAGGCCTGCAAGGTAGTCGTCGTTTATCTCGTTGAGCAGGCTCTCGGCCGAGGTATAAACCACAATAGCATTGGTGTAGTCGCCCCTATTGAATAGTATGCGACCATAATAGTAGAGTGAAAGGAATCTGTTTCGAGTGTCGTCGCTATCCTCGTAATACTCCCTTGCCATGCTGATAAGCGAATCGTCTGTTTCGTCAATATAGTTCTTATCTAAGGCCATAGAGAGCAGCAGAGCATGTTTTGCACGCTCCTCGTTGCCAGATAACTCCTCGCGCTCGATACCTTGTAATACAATAAGTACACTATCCGGCTTTTCGGATATGATCTTCTCGGCATGGCATAGTGTCGCCCAATGTTGCGAGTGGCCGTTGCACGCTACTAAGCATAGGAGGCATATTATCGATGTTAGGATGGCTCTCATCTTACTCTTGGATTACAATTACGACCGTAAAGATAGTGAAATTCTCTTAACCCGGCATCCCTTCCATATTATTTATCATCGATAAATAGAACGGGACAGAGCGTTACCATGCATGATAGAACTATCAGACCTGCTTTCGAGTGCTTACAACTCCTTGGTGTAGGCTCTGCGACGTTTGTGTTGAATATGGTCAAAGGTTAGGAAGTTGGCTATATTCTTTGAGTTACCCTCCAAAATCGAAGTGGTCTCGACTCTCTCTATGCCATACTCTGCAAAATGGGGTGTCATCTCGTTGAAGATAAGGGCGTTGATACCCTTATCTTGATAGTCGGGGCGCACGGCAATCAGCAGCAGGTCGAAGTCGGTCATCTTCTTGGCTTTCAATGCCTTGATAAGATGATACCAACCAAATGGCAGTAGGCGACCTCCACATTTGCGTAGTGCCTCCGAGAGCGAGGGCATGCCCAAGCCTACGGCGACAATCTCGTCGTCTTGGTTGGCTACCATAGTCACAAAATCGTAGTTCACGAGCGGGAAATACATCTTGCAGTAGTATCTCTTCTGTCGCTCGGTCATCGGCTGATAGTTGTAGAGTTTTTGGTAGGCCTCGTCTAATACATCGAAGTAGGTGTAGCCATATCTCTTTCTTAGCTCGCGCGAGTTCTTAACCTTCACAACGCGTAGGTTGAAACGCTCTTCGACGAGCTTCGCAACACGTTGCATACGCTCGGGAGCCTCCTTGGGTGGGCGTATCTGAAACTCAATCCAGTCGGCCTCTTTGCGTAGGCCATATCGCTCGTAGTGAGCAATATAGTATGGGTGGGTGTATAGGCTGGCCATCGGGGCATTGTAGTCGAAGCCCTCGATAAGAAGCCCCTCCTTGTCGAAGTCGGTAAAGCCCACAGGGCCGTTTAGACAGCTCATACCGCGGCTGCGACCCCACTCGGCAACAGCGTCGATAAGAGCCTTGAAGACATCGTAGTCATCGATAAAGTCGAACCAGCCGAAACGACACTTCTTCACTCCCCA
The DNA here is from genome assembly GCA_045588005.1 of Alistipes sp. GTDB lineage: Bacteria > Bacteroidota > Bacteroidia > Bacteroidales > Rikenellaceae > Alistipes. Next base: position 5,909 of record JAZNDK010000074.1, read on the forward strand.
TGCCTCGTTAGCACGATGATTGATTATGCCGGCAATGCGCCCCACAATCTTGTTGTCGCGGTAGGCCAGATATGTCACAAAGTCGCACACTTCGAGTGCAGGGTTGCTCTTTGGGTCGAATGTGTTCACCTCGTCGAAGAATATCGGCGGGCAGAAGTAGGGGTTGCCCTCGTACAGGTCGATGCCGAATTGCACGAAGCGTCGTAGCTCGCGTTTGCCCTTTATCTGCTTTATAACAATCTCGTTGCGGTTGGCTATTGGCATAGTAGTTCTTTTTTTTATGTCGCTATCTTATCCTTAAAAAACTCTACTCCTCTAAGTATCGTATGGTCATACCTTTGGCTGTGGCATAGGCTATCTCGCTGCGGGTGCTCTCGCCGATGTAGCCATCTTTGTTGATGACAAATATCTCGTCGGCCATATCTATCTTGCGCTTGTGCATATCGTCGAGCATCTCCTTAGTGCCCTCGTTCCACACCTCATTGTCGCCACTATGCCCAAAGAGCCCTACCGATATTACGATGTTGCCTTCGAGAGTTAGTCGCTTCTGCGTCTCCAAGAACTGCTCCTTAAACTTTGTGCTCCCACAAAGCGTCACAACCTTGTATCTACCCACCATGATATTTACTCAAAAAGAATACTTTCAAAATGTAAAGATAGTAATTTTCTGTAAATAATGCTATTAAATTGGCCTAAACCTTAAAATAATCTTATACTATAGGCGTTTATATAGCACATAAAAACTCTTCGTAGATGAAAAGATGCCTATCTCTTATACTCTCGATTGTTATGTTCGTGGCATGCGATAGTCGCCACCGTTTTATTGTGGATGGAGTGATAAAAAATGCCGACAATGGCGAGATGATTTGCCTGTCGTATCCCGTCAAGCGTGCCGATGTATGGTACAGTCGGTGCGATACGGCCTATATCAACAACGGATACTTTCGCTTCGAGGGCGTGGTCGATGGGGTAGTGCCCGCATCGTTCTCATTTCAGAATATGGATTTTGCCCATTTGTTTTTAGAGCCTTCCGATATTAAGTTCAGCGCAGAGCGTAGTGCTTTGTACGGCTATTCGATATCGGGGTTAAGTATCGACAACGAGCTTGATGTGTATCGCAAAGCATTTGCAGAGTACGATAAGAGGGCGTATCAGAAACTCTACGAAGCTATGCGCAAAAACGAGGCGTGGTCTGAGGCCCACAGTGCCGGCTCTCCGAATGCCGATAAGCTTTGGGCCGAGTTTTATGCAAAAGTCTTAGAGTATCGCACCATAAGCGATAAGTGGCCGACTTTGGCTCTCGATTTTGTAAGGTCGTATCCTGATAACAGCCTTGTGCCTAATGTTGTTGATAGATTAGTAAGCTGTGGGTGTGACCATCAGCTTATAGACTCACTCATAATGGATTTGTCGGCAGAGCAGCGGCAGAGCCTACTTGGGGAGCTGATGACAATACGCCGTGAGATATCCAAACTTAACGGAGGCAAGGTCGGCAGCAAGGCTGTTGATTTTGCGCTTACCTCATTAGATGGCAGTAGAGTTATGCTCTCGGAGTGCTATGCCGAGGGTTATCTGCTACTCGATTTTTGGGCGAGCTGGTGTCGCCCGTGTATCAACGAAATACCTAAGGTGCGTGAGCTTCGCAATATGTTTGGCGATAGGGTGCAAATAGTCAGCGTCTCAATAGACGACGATACCTCGGATTGGCGTGATGCAGTAGCACAGCACGACCTTACCGAGTGGCCGCAGATGATAATTGATAGACCGGATGATGCGGAGATGTACTATTTTCGGGAGCAAGCAGATATGCCTATGGCCTATGATGTGCAAGAAATCCCCTGTTTTATGCTCGTTGATACCACGGGTATCATTGTCGGCCGCTGGTCCCACATAACCCCAACAACTATCGCAGAGATAGAACGACTAATTGAAGAGCACAAATAGCTTGTATGGCAATGCACTGCATGATAAAGCACTCCGTTGCACCTCATTGCACACCATTGCAAACTTGGCGAGATATTTTTGTTGAAGACATTAAGATATATAAAAATCCCGAAAGTCGAGTCTAACTTTCGGGATTTATTCGTCTATTTTGTGCGATTTTTAGCCGATTTTGTGGGCGTTAGTTACTTGCCGATGCAGAAAGTGTAGATGATTATCAATCAGCCATTTAGCACTCTAAAAGGTACAACTACTCATTTGGCAAGTCGTTGAGAATGTGTAAGTTAGTGATTTTCAACACACTTTTCGCCTTGTACCTCCATTTTGGAATGTAAAAGTAAGTGTAATTTCTTGAATATCAAAACCCGAGGTACAAAAACTTGCAAAAAATCG
>JAZNDK010000075.1:0-8781 GCA_045588005.1 Alistipes sp.
TATGGCAAGTTATCTACAAGTAGAAAATATCTCGAAATCGTACGGCGACCGCACGCTATTCTCCAACATAAGCTTCAACATCAACGAGGGTGACAAGATAGCCTTGGTCGCTCCGAACGGCACGGGCAAGTCGTCATTGCTCAAAATACTTGCCGGCGTGGAGCACTCCGACCGTGGCGGCGAGGTGAAGTTCATGAAGGATATTCGCGTCGCCTTTCTCGACCAGAACATGGCATTCAACCCCGACAACACGATATTCGAAGAGGTATATTCGCGCATGAACGAGCTTGCACCCGAGATTGGCGAGTACGAGGCGGCGGTGGCGAGTGGCGATGCCGCACGTTTAGAGCGCGCCATAGCAGCGATGGACGCCTCGGGAGGCTGGGACATGGAGCAGAAGATACGCCAGACGCTCTCGTCGCTGAAAATCGAGCGCGTGGAGCAGCGCATGGGCGAGCTCTCGGGAGGCGAGGCCAAGCGCGTGGCGATAGCCTGCATGATGCTCCAAGAGACCGAGTTCCTAATCATGGATGAGCCGACAAACCACCTCGACATAGATATTATCGAGTATTTGGAGGGTTACCTGCAGCGTTCGCGCTGTACACTTCTTATGGTTACGCACGACCGTTACTTCCTCGATCGTGTGTGCAATACGATTATGGAGATTGACCGCGGCAAGCTCTACACCTATCGTGGCAACTACACCGATTACCTCGAAAAACGTGAGGAGCGTTACGCCAATATGCAGGCCGAGATTGACAAGTCGCGCAACCTGCTACGCCGCGAGTTGGAGTGGATACGCAGTACCCCACAGGCGCGTACCGGCAAGGCGCGCTACCGCATCAACGCCTTTTACGACCTCAGGGATAGAGCTTCGGTAAACCTGCATAGCAATAGCGTAGAGATAGATGTAGCCACATCGCGTTTGGGTCGCAAGATTATCGACTGTACGGATGTCGATCTATACTTCGGCGAGCGCAAGATGCTCGATAAGTTTTCTTACAAGTTTACGCGCGGCGAGCTAGTTGGAATCGTAGGAGATAACGGCGTGGGTAAGACCACGTTTCTTAACCTTATCTCAGGTAATTTAGAGCCTACATCAGGTATTATCGAACGTGGCGAAACACTCCGCATAGGCTACTACACTCAGCGCGGCATAACCTTCAAAGCGGGGCAAACCGTATTGGAGTGCGTTCAGGAGATTGCCGAGGTTGCCAGAAGCTCGGATGGTAGCAGCGTCTCGGCCACGACGCTGCTCAACCGCTTCCTCTTCCCGCACGAGAGCTTCAACAAACGCATCGACATACTCAGTGGCGGCGAGCAACGACGCTTATATCTCCTAACGGTGCTTATGCGCAACCCCAATATGCTCATTCTCGACGAGCCGACCAACGATCTCGACATCGTGACTCTCAACGTCTTAGAGGAGTATCTCAGCGAGTTTAAGGGGTCGCTGATTATCGTGTCGCACGATCGTTACTTCTTGGATAAGTGCGCCGACCACCTCTTTGTATTCGAGGGAGATGGCCGAATTAAGGATTTTGTGGGAATGTATAGCGAGTACCGCGAGTATCGCCGCGAGAAGGAGGCTGCGGAGCGGAGCGTAGAGCGATCGCAGAGTGCTGCAAAGCCTCAGCTGCAACGCACCCACGACACAAGCAAACGCAAGCTATCATTCAAGGAGCAGAGGGAGCTGGAGCAGATTGAGCGCGACCTTGAAAGCCTCGCTGCGGAGCGAGCATCCATCGAAAAGGAGCTATCTAACGAGGGTATGTCGTTTGAACGACTCACCGAGCTGTCGAAGCGCATCGAAGATGTGATTTCACTTATTGACGACAAGGAGCTTAGGTGGCTCGAATTAAACGAATAGTTTAGAATATAGCATATATTTTGACGGTGTATCCACGAGGGTACACCGCTATTTTTTTTGCGTTGGCATGTAAGTTGCAAAAATAGCTTACGAAATGGTTATTATTAAACAACTTAAACTACTCATTATGAAGCTATTTAGACTATCTATCCTTATGCTGGCTATGTTCGGCTTGGGAGTATCGACAGCAGTTGCTCAGTCGGCCAACCACCTCTCCAAAGAGTACAAACCTTCGATTTATGTTATTGGCAAGGATAAGCACTCGCACGGCGAGTTGCACGCTGCAATCATCGAGGATTATACGGAGAGTTCGCGCAAAGGTTTCCAACAGAGCCACAATCCTCAATTCATCTTCGCAACGCCCGACAATCGCTTCTCGTTGGCCTTGGGAGGTTTCGTAAACCTGCGTACGAGCTACGACTTTAAGGGTGCAGTTGGCAATATCGACTTTGTGCCCTACGATATCGCCACCAAAGACGACTATGCCAACCGTCAGCGCGTGATGATGGATGCCTCGACATCGCGACTATTTCTCAAAGCGATAATTAACAGCCGCATGTTGGGTCGCGTGGTGGTGTATAGCGACATCGATTTCCGTGGTGGCGCGGAGTTTAGCTATCTACCCCGCCTACGTTCGGCATATGTTCAGTTCAAGGGATTGACCATAGGTCGCGATGTGACGACATTCTGCGACCTTATGGCTGCACCCGAGACTATTGATTTTCAAGGCCCTAACGCCTACAACTTCAACTTTAACGAGATGATACGCTACGAGGTAGATTTTGCTCGTCGTCATCTTCGTTTCGGTATCGCTGCCGAGATGCCCGAGGTAAATGGCACATATGGCGAGCACTTCTCTCCGATATATCAGCGTGTTCCCGATGGCATAGCCTACCTGCAATATATGTGGGGTGAAAATCGCAGGAGTCACCTTCGCGTGTCGGCAGTCGTGCGCGATATGTATCTGCACAACAATACCACAAATGAGAATACAACACAGCTCGGCTGGGGTGTGCAGCTGAGTGGACATATCGGCATCTCGCGTTGGATAGATATATACATGAATGGTGTATATGGCAAGGGTATAACACCTTACATACAAGACCTTACAGGCTCGCCCTATGACTTTGCATACAACCCCGAAAACCCCGAGCGTATGCAGACAATGCCGATGTGGGGGTGGCAAGTTGCAGCGCAGCTTAATCTCATACCGGGGTGGCTATGGGCGTCGGGTGGCTACTCCGAGGTGCGCGTCGAGGAGCGTAATGGTTACCTTGCGGATAATCAGTATCGCCGAGGTCAATATATCTTCGGTAATATCTTCTGCAACGTCACAAACAATCTGACCTTAGCCGTTGAGTATCTGCATGGTGCGCGTGAGGATATGAACGAAACCAAGCGAGCGGCCAACCGTGTGAGCATTATGGCACAGTACAACTTCTAATAAAACTATCACTAATGAGAGTCGGTGCGGAGTTATCTGTGCCGATTTTTTTACTACTTTTGTCGCAAACATATTGAAAATCTATGGAGCTACAATTTACGGGTATAATCATTGGCGTTGCCACATTTCTTATAATAGGTATATTTCATCCTATTGTCATCAAGGGTGAGTACTATTTTGGTGTGAAGATATGGTGGTTGTTTCTTCTTAGCGGCATTGTATCGGGCATTGCCTCGCTTCTTGTTGCCGACATACTGCTATCAACACTCTTGGCAGTATGGTCAGCTTCGTCGCTATGGGGTATAGGCGAGCTTGTGCATCAGCGTAAGCGTGTGGAGCGCGGTTGGTTCCCTGCTCGACCCGAGGGTAAGATAAAGCTCTTCGGCCGACGAAAAGCGGGAAAATAGGGCGATATATCGAGAAATTTAGGTAAATTAGCGGTCGTGATGTTACAATTACGGCCCTAATTCGTTATATAGGTAAACAAGAGAAGATAAATTGAGTACAACAGAGAGATACAAAGAGTTGATAACAACGCTTCGCGATACACTCTATCGACTGACGCTGAGCATACTCGACGATCGTAGCGAGAGTGAGGATGTGACGCAAGATGTCTATGAGAGGGTGTGGAGGGCTCGCGACAAAATCTTCGAGCAGCCCAACCCGCGAGCCTACGTCTGTCGCATGGCACACAATGCCGCCATAGACCGACAACGGCAGCTGCAGCGACGACACTCAACATCTGTCGATGCAGGATTGATTGCGGATACGGGCGGTGTCGATAGAGTCGAGAGCAGCGAAATAGCCGAGCTCACACGTTCGATAATCGCAGGCCTACCCGAGAAGCAACGAATGGCGATACATCTGCGCGATGTCGAGGGGTACGAGATAGCCGAGATTGGCGAGATACTCGGCATAGATGAAACAAATGTGAGAATGAATCTGTCGAGGGCGCGTAGAAGCGTGAGGGCAGAACTAATAAAGGTAACAAGCTATGGAGTCGAGCAGAATTAAACATCTGATTGAGAAATACTACGATGGAGCAACATCGAGAGAGGAGGAGCGAGCTATTACCGACTACTTCTTATCACATCCGTCGTTAGACAAAGAACTTGAAGTAGAGCGTGCAATGTTCTTGGGTCTAAGCAAGATGCGTGACGAACGAGCACCCTTGACCACGAGCGATATAAAGCCCATGCGTAGGCGTGCCGCTACCCTATGGCTTGGTCGTGTAGCAGCCGTAGCTGCGGTAGCTGCGGTAGCCATTGTCGCCCTTATCGTCGGGGGCGGAGTGTGGGAGGATTACGAGGCGGAGCTCGACTACACTCAGGATATAATCTGCTATATCGATGGCAAGGAGGTTACAAACAGTGAACTTGCACTAAGCGAGACATCGCGACTGCTTGGCTCTGTAGCCAATAATATGACGCTTGCCATGGCATCAATCGAGAAGTATAACCCGCTAAACAAATAATGTAATATGAAACGATTGTTGATAACCCTTCTACTTGCAACCGTAAGCATAGCGACAATTAACGCCCAAGAGAGCGATAATAAGCAGATATACAAGAGCAAAGATGGCGATAACTCAATATCGGCAGCAGATGACGGCTCTATGGTGTTAATCATTAACGGACTACGATTCAAGATTGATGGCTATACGGCTGATCACATCGAGAATAGCGACATAGTACCTAACGACGACAGATTCGCTAAACGCAACAGTAGAGCCCATTTTGGAATCTTTGGTCTTGGCTCGCCAAGCTATAACCATCTCGCCCTAATTGAGGCGGGTAGCAGCCTCCTTGTTGGCGAAGAGTATTCGGGGTATAGTGCCGAGGAGCAAGAGGCTATGGCCTTCGATTATGGAAAGTCGTCGCACTTTACAGCCAACCTTATGCATCTTAACGTTGCTCTTGATCGACGTAACATCTCGACCTTTACCATCGGCTTTGGCATGTCAAGTGACTACTACCGCCTAAAACACGATGTTACACTTGGTTACGCCGACGGCAAGCTTCACGCTATTGCGCTTGACGGTGATGCTAAAAAGTCGAAGCTAATAACATCGTATCTCAACTTCCCCGTACTCTTCGATGTCAACATGGGTAAGGGCTTCTTTATCTCGGCAGGCGCAAGGTTCAATGTTCTTATTAACTCTATGCTTAAATATAAGAATCCCAAGACAACCGTAGAGGGCACATTGCCACTAAACCCCATACAGGTAGATATAATGGCTCGCATAGGCTGGAAGCGACTTTATGTCTTCGCCAACTACTCGCCAATGAGCTTATACAAGAGTTCAACAGGTGTAAAGGCTAATCGAATGTCGATAGGTGCAGGTATATGGTTCTAACATAAATCAACGATTGATATGAAAAGGTTTATAATATTGATAATGATTATGTTACCACTTAGTGTGGCGGCGCAACAAATTAGTTTCGATGAATTCGTAAAGAGATACTCTTCGGAGAGGGGTTGCACGACCATAGAGCTTTCCGAGGCGATGCTCAGCTCGATGGGCGCGAATGAGGGGGTGGAGCGCATGCAGGTTATCGCCGTGGAGCAAGCCTCACTCATGGAGGAGTTCCGAGCGAGCATAAGCGAGATTACCGAGGCTTTGGAGGTGATGATGTCGGTAAATAGTGGAGAGGAGAGTGTGGCGATATACTCTCGCAGCGATGAGAGCGGGACTGTCGTTGAGCTTGTCGTAGCAACCTTCGAGAGTGACGAAGGTGTGTTGGTAAGGATATGCGGCTCGAACCTAAACATAAGCGATGCAAGCGTGTTACTGGATGAATTATAAACAATAAAAAATTATTTATTAACCAATAAAAAAGTTTATATGAAACGACTTATTATTTTGTTAGCCATTGTGTTACCTGTGGTAGCAATAGCAGAGGTGCCCGGCATGGATAACCTATCTAAGAAGTGGAACGGCACTGAGGGTATTACCGTTATGAATCTCGAAGGAGCGATGCTTCAAGCAATGATTGGCTCGGAGATCGACGCCGAGGATGCCGAGTATGCCAACGAGGCGATGAAGTTCCTCAAAAGCATTAAGATCTTTGCATGCGAGAAGCGAGCGTTGGTAGGTAAATTCACAAAGGATGTAGATAAGCTGCTAAAAAAGGCTAATCTCCAACAACTTGTCAATATTGACGAGAAAGACGAGAAGGTGACTATCTATACTCGTGCCGAGGGCGATATAACCTCCGACATAGTGGTCTATGTCAGGGAGAACGACGAGGTTGCTCTTGTGTGTGTGAGTGGCGACTTTACACCCGAGATGATGCAGGGGATACTCGGAGAGTTGGGCAATATTACCGATATGTAGGCTATCTGAGCAACCATAAGCAAGAGGGGGCTGACTAATAGCAATTTAGTCAGCCTCTTCTATTATCCATGATGCGCAGATTTATGTCCTGTGGTAATAATAACAAGTATTACCGCCAAAATAATTAAGATAAGTCCTACAACACTCGCTGTATCAAAGTGTTCTCCAAAATATACAGCACCCACAACAACTGCTGTAAGAGGCTCCATTGAGCCTAAGACCGAGGTTAGTGTTGAGCCAATGCGTTTTATGGCCATAACGAGCGTCAGGTCGGATAGTACGGTGCAGAGCAGAGCCAACATTGCGAGGTCTCGCCAATTGCTCCAGCGGTGTATAGGCTCGATACCCTCGGTAGATAGAGCGTAGAGAAAGAATAGCACGGCTCCGATAGCAAGCATATAGAAGGTGAGTGTAACAGCACCTATGCGAGCCACACGGCTCTTCATAATGCCGATGATGTAGGCTGCATAGGTAAACACCGTAACAAGAGCAAGTGTTACTCCGCGCGGAAAATCACCCTCCGTATGGCGACCCCATGCCAATAATGCAACACCTGTAAGCGACACAACAACAGCTATATATGTGGCAACACTTAAAGGCTCTCGAAAGATAAATGACATGGCGAGAGCAACAGCCAACGGGTATAGAAAATGGATGGTTGTGGCTATACCGCTCGGGATATATTTGTAGCTCTCGATAAGCATGATTGCCGTGACGGCGTAGAGCATCGAGAGCATAACTACCCTACCTACAACACTTCGCTCGATACGAAAGCTGTGTCTGCCGACAATCATCACAAGGGCCATCATCACCGCAGCGAGCGAAAATCGATAGAAGAGTATCGTTGTGGAGGCTACTCCCGAGGCGAGCAGTGGCACTGAGAAGAGTGGTATAAGGCCAAAGGTCGCTGACGACAGTACGGCATAGATTATACCTGAGGTGTTGCGTATAATATTCATAAATTCACAAATTTAGCATAGAGCCTCACACCGTCAATATAAAGTAGTGCGAGGCTCTAAATCGGCTCAACTAATAGTTATCGGCCATAGGCTCGAAGTACTTCTGCTCATGCTCGCACGACGGGCATATTTTTGGAGCTACCGAGGCCCTCGCAACAAAGCCACAGTTGCGGCACTGCCACATAATCTCTCCATCGCGGCGGAAGAAGTCTCCGTCGGTAATTCGGCCAAGGAGTTTCAGGTATCGTCGTTCGTGTTCCCGCTCGACCTCTGCGACATATCTGAATGTGGCGGCCACGCGGCCGAAACCCTCGGCTTGGGCAGTATCGGCAAACTGACGGTAGAGAACATCCCACTCCTCATGCTCGCCCTCGGCGGCGGCAAGGAGATTTTCGCGGGTGGAGAGTATTATTCCCGCAGGAAATGAGGCGTGATGAATTGTAGCCACGCCGCCCTCCAAATATTTGAAGAAGCGTTTGGCGTGCTCCTTCTCTTGGTCGGCCGTGGTGTTGAAGATGGCGGCAATCTGCTCGTAGCCATCCTTCGATGCTTGCGAAGCAAAATAGTTGTAGCGCATACGCGCTTGACTCTCACCGGCAAAAGCCTTCAAGAGGTTCTCCTCGGTAAGCGTACCTTTGAGTTTGTTTCTCATAGCGTTTAATTTTAAGGATTATACGCCCCACACTGCAAAATCGAGGCCAAAGAGCGAGTCGCCCATACTATCGCAAGCCGAGAGTGAGGAAAAGATGTTGGGAGTTATCGAAAAATTGTGTATATTTGCACGATTATATGCTTGACAACGATATAAACTAAATAACTATGGCAGACGAGAAGATTATATTTTCGATGGTTGGCGTAAGCAAGGTGCTTAACAACAACAAGAAAATTCTGAACAACATCTACCTATCGTTCTTCTACGGTGCAAAGATTGGCATCATCGGTCTTAACGGCTCGGGTAAATCTACCCTGATGAAGATTATCGCAGGTATCGACAAGAGTTTTCAGGGCGAGGTGGTATTCTCCCCTGGTTACACTGTAGGCTATCTTGAGCAGGAGCCTCAGCTCGACCCAACAAAGACCGTTAAGGAGATAGTCGAGGAGGGTGCAGCATCTACCGTAGCCCTACTCAAGGAGTATGAGGATATCAATATAAAGCTCTGCGAGCCTATGG
>JAZNDK010000076.1:0-17297 GCA_045588005.1 Alistipes sp.
CTTGACCATGCCGCAAACGCGGATAGGTCTATCGAGTGTGGCAACGATAAGTTCGCGCGATGCATTTTCGGGGAGCTTGCAGCAAAGTTCGTTGCGAAGGAATGTTGTGGCCTCGGCTATAACATCCTCGCCACGCTCCAAGGCGCGAAGAAGCTCGAAAGCGCGGCTCTGGAGGCGTAGTAACTTGCCGGCAAGTACCTTCTTAAATGTTATGGTGTCGGCCTTACGCTCATCGGTAGTGACGTTGTCTATATTCTTAACGAAGATGATGTCGGCATCGAGCTTATCCAAGTTGGCAATGAGTGCTCCGTGTCCTGCGGGGCGGAAGAGCAACGAGCCGTCGTCGTTGCGGAAGGGGGTGTTGTCGGGATTTACAGCTATGGTATCTGTTGCGGGGCTCTGTTGCGAGAAGCTTACGTCGTACTTCACGCCAAAGAGCTCCTCGTAGAAGCTCTGACGCTCGTTTAGCAGTGCTTCGAATCCAGCCTGATGTTCGGGCGATACGGTGAAGTGAATAGCTGCACGCTCTCCACTACGCGCATAGAGCGCAGCCTCGACAAGATGCTCCTCGACAGGCTTGCGGCCGCCCTGCTTGTAGGCATGGAAGGTTACAAGACCTTTGGGCTTAGATCCATAAGCCAAGCCGTCGATAATGATGTTGCGCACAACATCTTTATCTTCGATTTGTGGTTTTAGGTACTTAGCCAACTCGGGGAAGAAGGCGAACTTCTCCAAGTTTACGATAAGACGGTCGATACCCTCGGTGCGCTTATCCTCGTTTACATACTCGAAGAGCTCCTTGAACATGCGTGTTGCTGCTCCCGATGCGGGAACAAACTTAACAACGCGCACAGCCTCGCCACGCGAGTCGTAACTCTTGATAGCCTCGCCGCGCTCCTCGTCGCTGAGACGGAATATGCCATCACCTACCGATGCGGCACGTACCACGGGGAGAGGGGGAAAGCCCTGACGGAAATTCTCAACTTGTCTCTCTACTGCCTCGACGCTCAATCCGCGAGCCTCGATTTGTTCGATATCTCTCTGTGTGAACATAGTGTATGAAGATTATTTTGTTAATATTTTCAAATATAATAGTAATGCGAAAAATATATTTGTCGCAAAAGACCTCTCAAATATAGTAAAAATTTCTTAACTTTGCCCTATGAAACGAATTTATAATGATATAAATCTCGCATCGCGCAACAGTTTTGGTGTTGTGCAGCATGCTAAGACTCTTGTCGAGTTTGAGAATGAGGCTGACCTGCGTGAGGTGTTCGCAACACTCAGACCCTCAAAATGGTATGTATTGGGCGAAGGCAACAATACGCTCTTTACTAAGGACTACGACGGAGTGCTCCTAACTCCCGTGTCGCAAGGCCGTAGCATCATCGCCGAGGATAAGGAGGGTGTTGTTGTGCGTGTTGCTGCGGGCGAGAATTGGGATGACTTTGTGGCGTGGAGTGTCGATCAAGGGCTGTGGGGAGTGGAGAATCTCTCGGCTATACCGAGCTCTGTGGGTGCTGCGCCTGTGCAAAATATCGGAGCTTACGGCTCGGAGGTTAAGGATGTGATAACAGATGTCGAGTACTTCGACGTGGAGCTTTGTGAGGTGGTGCGTATTACTGCCGCAGAGTGTGATTTCGGCTATCGCGAGAGCAGGTTCAAGCACGATCTTCGCGGCCGAGGTATTATCCTTGCTGTTGAGTTTAGGCTGAGCAGGGTGGCTCGCCCCAATCTCGGCTATGGTGATGTTATATCCGAGGTTGAGCAGCGCGGTGGAGCGTCGCTACACAACATTCGCGAGGCGATATGTGCTATTCGCTCGCGTAAGTTGCCCGACCCTAAGGTCTTGGGAAATGCCGGCAGTTTCTTCAAGAACCCTGTTGTGGAGCGTTCTGTGGCCGATAGGTTGCTCTCTCAATATCCCGATATGCCGCACTACGACGTGCCTGCTGATAGCTCTAAGGTTAAGCTTGCTGCGGGATGGCTGATCGATCGTGCGGGGTTGAGGGGCTATCGCGAGGGGGCGGTAGGTGTTCACGAGCGTCAGGCCCTGGTGCTGGTAAATCATGGTGGAGCTACGGGTGGCGATATCATCGCTCTGGCCGAAAAGGTTTGCCGTGAGGTAGGCGGTAAGTTTGGTGTAAGTATCAGCCCCGAAGTAAATATATTATAGTATGTATCTACTCGACGAATTTGAGAAATATATTACCGAGAACGAGCTCTTCACGCACGATGACAAGTTATTGCTCGCAGTCTCGGGAGGTGTCGATTCTATGGTTATGCTCTCGCTGACAGCTGCTGCGGGGTATAAGTTTGGCGTTGCACACTGCAACTTCTCGTTGCGTGGCCGCGAGAGTGACGAGGATGAGGCCTTGGTTAGGCGCGAGGCTGAGCGAATAGGTGTTGAGTTTTACAATCGCAGGTTCGACACCGTGGGCGAGATGGAGCGTACGGGAGAGTCTATGGAGATGGCTGCCCGTCGTCTGCGTTACACATGGTTTTTGGAGCTATGCGAGGAGCATGGCTATACGGCTATTGCCATCGCTCACCATGTGAACGACTCTATCGAAACCTTCTTTATAAACATGTTGCGTGGTACGGGCCTTCGAGGTCTTACGGGTATTAGCACCCAGCTTGGCCATGTTGTTCGACCTGTTATGTTTGCTACGCGCAAGGATCTGCACGACTACGCCGTGGCTCACTCTATACCCTTCCGCGAGGATTCGTCGAACCGCTCGACGAAGTATCTGCGTAACAAGGTGCGCTTGGGTCTTGTACCTATGCTTAAAGAGATTAAGCCGCAGTTTACATCGATCATGCGACGAAATATCTCGCGCCTAAGTCAGGCTCAGGAGTTTATAAATGCCTCGATGGAGCTTATTCGCCACGAGGTTATCGAGCATGCTAACGGTATCGATACTCTCCATGTAGGCCGCATAGCTACAACGCTACCGCGCAACTATGTGATATACGAGCTGCTCAGCTCGACCTATGGCTTCAAGGGCGATGTTGTCGATGCTCTGTGTCACGCCATAGATAGTGGCTCTACGGGGCGTCGATTCTACTCGCGCGAGTGGGTGGCTGTGGTCGATAGGGGTAATGTTGTGGTGTCGCGCATAATGGATGATGATAGCTGCGAGACGCTTGTCGAACGCCCCATGATTAGGGCCTATGCCGGTGGCTCGGTGCTATTTTTCGAGTATTGCAATATCGACTTTATCGATAGCTACGACCTCGGCGACAATATAGCACTTATCGATGCTGACAAGCTCCAATTTCCGCTGCGCCTGCGCCGCTGGAGAGAGGGCGATTGGTTTGTGCCTCTCGGTATGAGTGGCCGTAAGAAGTTGAGCGACTACCTCATTGATAAGAAGGTGTCGTTGGCCGAGAAACAGCGTCAATTTGTGCTCCTCTCGGGCGACGATATAGTCTGGGTTGTAGGTCGTAGGTTGGATGATAGATTTTGTATCACTCGCTCGACAGAAAATGTGGTTAAGATAACCAAAGATACGATATAAACTACTACACGAGATAACCATGGCTAAGTCAGTGAAGTTTAGCGATTGTTTGTCGAACTTTAATGCCCTCATGTCGGATATTGAGGCGAGGAGGTTTGCTCCTATATACCTTCTATCGGGTGACGAGGGTTACTTTATCGATGCCCTTGCCGACCGTCTTGCCTCGACGATACTCTCCGAGGCTGAGCGAGCCTTCAATCAGATTACGGTCTATGGCTTGGATAGCGATGCGGGTAAGGTTGTAAACCTATGTCGTCAGCTGCCGATGATGGGCTCTTACGAAGTTATAATTCTGCGTGAGGCACAGCAGCTCCCAAAAATCGAAAACTTGGTACACTACACCTCTTCGCCGCAGACAACGACGATACTTGTCATCTGCTACAAGAATAAGGAGCAGGGTAGAGGCTTGGATAAGCGTACTGCATTCTATAAGAGTTGTGTCAAGAATGGAGTGGTCTTCGACTCGGTGCGCCCGCGAGACTACGAGGTCGATGGTTGGCTTAGCTCGTATATC
This sequence comes from Alistipes sp., assembly GCA_045588005.1. Taxonomy (GTDB): domain Bacteria; phylum Bacteroidota; class Bacteroidia; order Bacteroidales; family Rikenellaceae; genus Alistipes. The sequence goes on from JAZNDK010000076.1 coordinate 4,036, forward strand.
AAATCTGCGGGCATGGCTATATCTCCTAAGGCGGCAGCCATGCTCAAAGAGCATGTCGGCATGGATTTGTGTCGCATGGCTAAGGAGATTGACAAGTTGAAGGTGTCGATGAGTGCCGACGAGCGCAACATAACCGATAGCCATATCGAGCAGTATATCGGTCTGTCGAAGGAGTTTAATACCTTCGAGCTTAACGATGCTGTGCTTAAACAGGATATGGCGCGAGCGATGCGTATTGCCGACCACTTTGGACATAATCCCAAAAGTTATCCGGTCACACTTACGATAACCATCCTTTTTGGACTCTTTCAGCAGCTCTTCTTGCTTAACTATCTCATGTGGCAGACGCGCAAAAAGGGCGTTCCATTCCCATCGGATATGGAACTTATGTCGAAGATTAGAGCTAATAACACCTTCCTTCTCAAGGAGCTTAAAGCGAATGTCGCGAGGTGGCCAAATAGCCGAGTTTTTGCCATTCTCGGGCTTCTTAGGGAGTACGACGCCAAGAGCAAAGGCTTGGGTGGCGTGAATATGGCAGATGGCGAACTGCTCAGAGAGTTGCTCCTTAAAATATTTATGAAGTAAGGGATTATATAACGAGGCTTAAACGGTTTGGTATGAAGCTATTATCATGGGTCGATGCAAAGGTTGTGGAGGCTTGCTCGGTGAGTCTTGATACGCCCTATGTCATGCAGCGTGTACATACGCTTGGTGGCCGAGCAGCCCATGTTAGCGAACATCTCGAACTGTTGGCAGAGGCTTCGGAGTCGAACTTTGGCTTTGTGTCGCTGTGCAAGGTGGGCGATGCGCGTCGAATCATCTCGCGACTTCTCGAAGCTTCGCGTGTTACGCCCAATTATAGTGTGCCTGTGGCGATGCGTATCGACGCTCGCGGAGTGCTCTCCTTCGAGGTGGAGCGACCTACCTTTGGCGCTGGGTTATACCTAAGGGCAAAACGCCCCATTGGAGTCACGGTGCAGGCTAACCCGATACACGATGTTGTCCAGAGCTCGGTGAGCGTGGCTATGGATGCCTTTATTGAGAGCCGTGTAGCTATGTATGGTGGTGAGAGAGCCCTGTGGATCGATGCTCATGGCGAGCTCCTTAGTCGCCCATGGCAGCCTGTTTTCGCCCTATTTCGAGATACGGTATATACCCCTTTGGAGCAACGTTCGGTGGAGTACATGGTGGCTACGGAGGCTATCCGCAAGGCGGGATTTCATCTTGTTGTGCGACCTATTCACGAGAGCGTTCTGACACGCATGGAGGAGCTCTTTGTGGTCGATATTATGGGTGTGTCGGCCTATGCCGAGGTGGGAGAACATAAACTCCTCTCGGCAGCTGCAAAACGCATTGCCGAGAGGGCTCAACTATTCTAATCCGATTTTTAGCTTCTAAATATTGTCTATCGCATAGAGGTATGCTCCGAGCGATACGGCGGCACTTGCTCCAATGTCCGAGAGTGTCACACCCACTCGCTTGCGGTCGTTATAGACCACCTCGCGGTCGCTGCCATAGACCTTGATGCGTTTAGCGTTGCTTAGTGCAAACTCCTTAAACTCAGCCTCGTCGTCTAAGTTATATACATCCATTTGTACGCGGTTGAGTCTGTCGCCCGACATTGTTGATATCGATGCTCGCATCTCCTCCAATAGGGCCGGCATAATGTACTTCTTAGCTCCCGTAAGACCACCACCAATAACGATGATACCATCCATAAGTGTCACGGCTGTTGCCATTGCATCGCCCGCCACTCGGCCAAGCGTAGCGAAGCTCTCGCGGGCAGCCTCGGCGTTGCCGTCAAGCTCGCCATCGGCAATGCGGCAGATGTCGCGCGGTTCAAGCTCGCGCTCGTCGCCCGAGAGCTCGCGATATACGCGCTTCACGGCGCGGATAGAGACTCCATCTTCGACAATGTATTGCGGCATGTCGCGGTGGCGCAGACAGAAGGTCTCGACGCATGAGTTGTCGCCGAGGTTTAACTTGCCATCCATCACAAAACCGAAACCGAAGCCTGTGCCGAAGGTGTAGCCTAAGAGATTACGGTAGCGTTTCTCAGCTCCGAGTTGCTCCAATGCTCGGTTGATACGGGGTAGAGCACCTCCCATAGCCTCGCCATAGGCGAAGAGGTCGGCGTCGTTGTTGATGAATACGGGGATACCGAACTCGGCTTCGAGCATGGGACCGAGAGCTACGCCATCGCGGAACGACGGGAAGTTGGGTAGGTAGCCTCCGATAATGCCGTTGCGGTAGTCGGCAGGGCCGGGGAAGGCGAAGCTGATAGCTACGGGCTTCTGGTCGAGAGAGTCGATAATCTCTCTAAATCCGGAAACTAAGGTCTTCAAACATAGGTCGAGGTCGTGTGCCGACGAGGGTTTTGTTAGGCTGTGTCCGAGGGACTTGCCATCGCACATTGCCTCAAATACGAAGTTTGTGCCACCTGCATCGAGAGTGACAACAATAGGTTTTGATGTAGGATTCTGTTTCATGGTGAACAAAGGTAATAATTTATTTTTAGACTTACAACTTTTACGGGTGGCGAGGTGTCGGAAATGGTAATTTTTGATTTTCATAGAAAATAAAGCGACCGAAATTTGATTATCGCAAAAATAAACTATATATTTGTGGGAATTTTGACTACATCAAGCGAAATTTGCGACAAAGAGATAAAAAGAGACAGAAAATATAACTAAAAAATAGATAAACTTAAAAACCGAATTACTATGGAGAACAACAAACTTCAGGAGCTAACCCAGAAGCTCTACAACGAGGGCTTGGAGAAGGGTCGTTCAGAGGCAGACCGTCTTATCGCCGAGGCTAAGGCTGAGGCGGCTAAGATTGTAGCCGAGGCTAAGGCCGAGGCCGAGGCTGTGGCTAAGGCAGCCGAGGTTCGTGCCGAGGATATCGCCAAGAATGCCATGACCGAGATTACGTTGGCAGGTCGTCAGGCTGTGTCAAAGATTAAGAACGAGCTTGCCGAGGCTGTGATTTTTAAGACAACAGGCGAGGCTGTTAAGGCTGCTACGGTTGATGTAGCCTTTGTCAAGGATATGCTTTTGGCGGTGGCTCAGAATTGGAACTCGGCTACGGCCGATGTTTCGCTTAACGCACTTCTTCCCGAGGAGAAGCGTGCCGAGCTCGATGCTGCGATACAGAAGAGTGCTGCCGAGTTGCTTAAAGCAGGTGTAGAGGTTGGCTACTCGAAGGATGTTAAGCGTGGCTTCAAGGTAGGCGAGAAGGGTGGTAGCTACTACATCTCGTTTACCGACGAGAGCTTCGATGCCCTCTTCAAGGAGTATCTGAGAGAGAAGGTTGCTAACATGCTCTATAAGTAAGCTATGTTTGCTAACGAATATTACTATTTGGTTGCCGGTCTGAAAGATTGGACTTTGGACTCGGATACCAAGGGTTTCGATGTCGGCGAGATACGCGAGGAGATTCTTAGCCAGATATCGAAAAAAGACGCAGAGGCTGTGCATCTGCTCTACGCCTACTACGACTGCGAGAATATCATCGCGGTAAGGGCGTCGCAGCAGCGTTTTAGCCCTCTGGGTAATCTCAGCCGTGAAGAGGTTGAGTCGCTTCTCGAGGAGCGTTGCTACGATCTTGTGCCTAAGCGTATGGGCGAGGTTGTGAAGCTCTACGCAGAGGCTGACGACGAGGATAGAGACGACGACGTAGTGCTCGACGAGCGTTTCGAGCGAGCTCTGTTCGATGCCTACTATCGCGACCTTCAGGAGTCGAAGTGCGACTTCCTTGTTCGCTGGGCTGAGTTTGATCGTAACCTGCGTAATATCGCAGCTGCTATTGCTGCACGTGAGGCAGGTCGTGCTATTGCGGATGTCACGGTTGGTGGTGGCGAGATTGTCGAGCAGTTGCGCAAAATCTCTTCTGCCGACTTCGGCTTGCGTGGCGAGTTACCCTATATCGATGCGGTTATCGCTGCGGTTGCCGACGAGACAAATATCGTGGAGAAGGAGCGTAAGATTGATGCGGTACGATGGGCCGAGGCTGAGGATATCGCCGTTTTCGACTTCTTCAACATCAACTATATCCTCTCATACCTTGTCAAGGTCAATATTGTAGCGCGTTGGATGTTGCTCTCGCCCGAGGCGGGCCGTGCTATGCTTGATCGTCTGATTAAGGAGCTTGACGCTAAGGAGCTTGTGAATAAACAATAAAAACAGATATAAACGAATGAAAACATTAGGACGTGTAAACGGTATCATCTCGAACATCGTTATCGCCAAGGTTGATGGTGCGGTGGGTCAGAACGAGATATGCCACGTTTATTGCGGTGATGTCCGCATGATGGCCGAGGTCATCAAGGTCATAGGCGATGAGGCCTATGTACAGGTTTACGATAGTACGCGCGGTCTGAAGATTGGTGACAAGGTGGAGTTCGAGGGTCACATGCACGAGGCTACGTTGGCTCCCGGTCTTTTGTCGCGTAACTACGACGGTTTGCAGAACGACTTGGAGAAGATGGATGGCTTATTCATCAACCGTGGTTCTATTACCGACCCTATCGACTTCGACAAGAAGTGGGATTTCAAGCCGTTGGCAAAGGCTGGCGACAAGGTGACTGCCGGAGGGTGGCTCGGCGAGGTTAAGGAGCAGTGGGTGATGCACAAGATTATGGTTCCCTTCGTTATGCAGGGTAACTACACGGTTAAGAGTGTTGTTGCTGCCGGCGAGTATAAGGTTACCGATACTATCGCTGTTGTCACCGACTCGGACAACAACGAGTACAATATCACAATGGTTCAGAAGTGGCCCGTTAAGCAGGCTATCCGCTGCTTCACGGAGAAGCCTCGCCCCTCGCGCGTGATGGAGACAGGTGTTCGCGCTATCGATACCTTCAATCCCTTGGCTGAGGGTGGTACGGGCTTTATCCCTGGTCCCTTTGGTGCAGGTAAGACGGTGCTTCAGCACGCCATTTCGAAGCAGGCCGAGGCCGATGTCATCATCATCGTTGCTTGTGGAGAGCGTGCTAACGAGGTTGTGGAGATCTTTGCTGAGTTCCCCGAGTTGGTCGATCCTCGTACGGGTCACAAGCTCATGGAGCGTACCATTATTATATGTAACACTTCGAATATGCCCGTGGCAGCGCGTGAGGCCTCGGTATATACGGGTATGACTATCGGCGAGTATTATCGTTCGATGGGCTTGAAGGTTTTGGTTATGGCCGACTCGACATCGCGTTGGGCACAGGCACTTCGCGAGATGTCTAACCGTTTGGAGGAGCTTCCCGGTCAGGATGCCTTCCCCATGGACCTTTCGGCTGTCATCTCTAACTTCTACGCTCGTGCAGGTCTTGTTAAGCTTAACAATGGCGAGACAGGCTCTGTAACATTCCTCGGTACGGTGTCACCTGCGGGTGGTAACCTCAAAGAGCCCGTTACCGAATCTACGAAGAAGGCAGCACGCTGTTTCTACGCTCTGTCGCAGAGCCGTGCCGACTCGAAGCGTTATCCTGCTATCGACCCGCTCGACTCATACTCTAAATATTTGGAGTATCCCGAGATTCGCAGCTACCTCGACGAGCATATCGAGAAGAATTGGGTAGATGCTGTATATGAGGGTAAGACTATCGTGCAGCGTGGTAAGGAGGCTAACGACCAGATTAACATCCTCGGTGATGACGGTGTACCCGTTGAGTATCACGAGCGTTTCTGGAAGAGCGAGTTGGTCGATTCGGTTATCTTGCAGCAGGATGCCTTCGACTCGATTGATGCTAACTGCCCCATCGAGCGTCAGCAGATGATGTACAACATGGTGCTCGGTATCTGCCGCAAGAAGTTCGACTTTGCCGACTTCGAGCAGTGCTCTAAGTTCTTCAAGGAGCTTATCTATCTGTTCCGTCAGATGAACTACTCGGAGTGGAAGTCGGAGCAGTTTGAGGCGTTCCGCACCAAGATTGAGGCCTTCGTAAATGAAAACATCGCTTAAAATTAGGAGGACTAAATATGACAACACGAGCATTTCAGAAAGTATATACAAAGATTGACAATATCACCAAGGCTACCATTACGCTCCGTGCTACGGGCGTAGGTAACGATGAGCTTGCAACGGTAGGTGGCCGCTTGGCTCAGGTGGTAAAGATTATGGGCGATAAGGTTACATTGCAGGTTTTTGCCGGCACCGAGGGTCTTGCAACAGACTCGGAGGTGGTATTCCACGGCGAGCCCCCCGTACTCCGCGTGTCGGATGCCTTGGCAGGTCGCTTCTTCAACGCTTATGGTGAGCCGTTGGAGGGTGGCGAGCAGATCGATGGCGAGGCACGTCAGATTGGTGGCCCTACGGTGAACCCCTTCCGTCGTATTCAGCCTTCGGAGCTTATCGCTACAGGTATTGCGGGTATCGACCTTAACAATACCATCGTGTCGGGACAGAAGATTCCCTTCTTTGCCGACCCCGATCAGCCCTACAACGCTGTGATGGCTAATGTGGCACTCCGTGCTAAGGCCGATAAGATTATCCTTGGCGGTATGGGTCTTACCAACGACGACTTCCTCTACTTTAAGCAGGTGTTTGAGAATGCCGGTGCTTTGGATCGTATCGTGTCGTTCGTAAATACCACGGATAACCCTCCTGTGGAGCGTCTGTTGGTTCCCGATATGGCTCTTACAGCTGCCGAGTACTTCGCAGTAGATAAGGGCGAGAAGGTCTTGGTGCTTCTTACGGATATGACCCTCTATGCCGATGCTTTGGCTATTGTGTCTAACCGTATGGATCAGATTCCTTCGAAGGACTCAATGCCCGGTTCGCTCTACTCGGATTTGGCTAAGATTTACGAGAAGGCCGTGCAGTTGCCCAACGGTGGTTCTATTACTATCATCGCCGTTACAACACTCTCGGGTGGCGATATCACCCACGCTATTCCCGATAATACGGGTTACATCACCGAGGGTCAGCTCTTCTTGCGTAACGACTCGGATACGGGTAAGGTTATCGTCGATCCCTTCCGTTCGTTGTCGCGTCTTAAGCAGCTTGTTATCGGTAAGAAGACTCGCGAGGACCATCCTCAGGTTATGAATGCCTGCGTGCGTCTCTACGCTGATGCGGCTAATGCAAAGACTAAGCTTGAGAATGGTTTCGACCTCTCGGATTACGACGAGCGTGCATTGAAGTTTGCCCACGACTACTCGGAGAAGTTGCTCTCTATCGATGTAAATATCGAGATTGAGCAGATGCTTGATACAGCATGGAGTCTCTTTGCTAAGTACTTCTCTAAGGGAGAGGTAAGCATCAAGCAGGAGCTTTCAGACAAATATTGGAAAGAATAACGGTGGCCTATGGCAATCAAATTTCAATATAACAAGACTTCGCTCGGCGAATTGGGCAAGCAGCACAAAATCCGAAAGAACGCCCTGCCTACGATTAAGAGTAAGGAGAGTGCGTTGCGTTCGGAGGTTAAGCGTGCGAAGGACTCTGCATTGGCTTATCGTCGTGAGCTCGACGAGCTTATCGCTCGCTACGAGTACATGGTGCAGCTGTGGGGAGAGTTTGATTGTGATCTTATCCGCATTGAGGATATCAAGCTCGATACTCTCAAAATTGCGGGCGTGCGCACCCCTGTCCTAAGTAGTATTATATATAAGGAGAAGCCCTACGACCTCTTCTCGGCTCCGGTGTGGTATGCCGAGGGTATCAAGGTGCTCAAGGAGATGTCTCGCTTGGGTATCGAGTTCGAGGTCTATAATCGCAAGATGGAGCTTCTGGACTATGCGCGACGCAAAACCACTCAGAAGGTAAACCTCTACGAGAAGGTACAGATTCCCGGATATGAGGATGCCATACGTAAGATTAAGCGATTTATGGAGGATGAGGAGAACCTCAGTAAGTCGGCACAGAAGATTGTGAAAACCCGTCAGGCGCAAGCCGAGGCTGTGGAGGAGCCTAACGCATGATAAGTAAGATGTTACGTTACGACATCGTGCTCTTTGCCGGTGAGCAGGAGCACTTTGTGCAGGAGCTTCGTGAGCTTGGCTTGGTAGATATCACGACTACGGGTTGGGAGCCAAACGAGCGAGATAGAGAGTTGCTTCTCAATATCGAGGCCCACAATCGCGCTGTTGAGTTCTTGAAAGGCTTTAAGTCGGGCGAGGGATTCGTGGCCGATGCCGAGGCGTGTGCTTCGGGTAGCGAGGCATATATCTGCTGTGTTGAGGCCCGCAATGAGCGAGCACGCATTGAGCAGGAGATTACTCGCTTGGAGAAGCTCGCTGCGGATATTGCGCCGTGGGGTCGATTCTCGCGTGAGGATATGGAGCGTCTTGCCGAGCAGGGTATCTCGTTGCGCTACTTTACAGCGCAGGAGTCTGCCTACAATAAGCTCATCGAGGAGTGCGACGAGGCGGTAACCATCGTTGAGGTGGCTCGCACCTCGGCTGCGGTATATTTTGTTGCCATTACGACCGATGCCACTCCCGTTGTTGTTGATGGACAGGAGGTTCGTCTTCCCGATATGGATAGCATAGCTATCGCCGAGCAGATCGAGACTCTTCGTAAGGAGAATAAGGCTTTGGATAACGACATGTCGCGTGCTGCCAACTCAATAGCCCTCATTGAGGAGCGTTGTGGCGAGCTTAAAGAACAGTTGCAGGGCTTGAAGGTGGGTGCTACGGCACAGCGCGAGGCCGATGGCGAGCTCGTTATTATGGAGGGTTGGGCCGAGGCCGATACCGCCGATAGGGTAGATACCCTATTGGAGGCTTATCCCAATCTTGTCTATATGAAGCGCGATGCTACTATCGACGATGATGCCCCCGTGAAGCTCAAAAACAATAAGTTTGCACGTCTGTTCGAGCTTATCGGAGCGATGTACGCGCTACCGAAGTATGGCACGTTGGATCTCACGGCGATATTTGGCCCATTCTACATGCTCTTCTTTGCGATATGCTTGAATGATGCAGGTTATGGAGCTGTGCTGTTGGCTTTGGGTGTGACACTCCTCAAGAAGGGAGGTCCTAAGCTCCGTCAGGCTGCTTGGCTCTCTATTGTTTGTGCGTCAGCTACCATTCTCTTCGGTACATATACCGGCTCGTTGTTCGGTATGAGTATCCCCGAGTTATTGGGTTACGAGGCTGGTGAGCCTACGCCATTCCTCGACTTCCCCAATCAGTTCTTCTCTATCGCCTTGGCTATTGGTGTTGTTCAGATCTTGATAGGTATGGCTATCAATATCTATATGCAGACAAGGCTCTTCGGCTTCACCTCAACCTTTGGCCTGTTGGGATGGTTTATCATCCTCCTCTCGGGCTCGGTTGCTGTTGGTTTGCCGATGTTCGACTTGGGTATTCCCGGCTTCGATGCCTCGTCGCCCGTGTTCTACGCATGTATGGGCGTGGGAGCTTTCCTTATGCTTGTGCTCAACAATGTTAAGCGTAACCCGCTTATCAATATAGGCGCAGGTCTTTGGAATGCATATAACAACATCACAGGCCTCCTCAGCGATGTGTTGAGCTATATCCGACTCTTCGCCATCGGTTTGTCGGGCGGCGTGTTGGCTCAGGTCTTCAACTCGTTGGCTATGGGTCTTTCGGGATTATCCGAGGGTATTGGTGACTCGGCGTGGTATGTTGTTGCTTTGCAGATTGTAGCAGCTTCGGCCATCCTGATTATCGGCCACGGTATCAATCTCTTTATGTCGGCAATATCGTCATTCGTGCATCCTATGCGTTTGACCTTTGTCGAGTTTTATAAGAATGCAGGTTTCGAGATGGGCCAACGCTCGTTCGACCCTGTGCGTAAAATGAAATAGATAAACAAATAATAATTAACAACTTAAAAACATTAAAAATCATGAATGCAGGTTTAATTTTAGCTTATTTGGGCGTTGTCCTAATGGTAGGTGTATCAGGTTTGGCTTCGGCCGTTGCAACAGCACGTTGCGGTATGGCATCAGTAGGCGCTTTGAAGAAGAATAGTGGCGCTTTCGGTAGCTACATGATTCTCTCGGCGTTGCCCGGTTCGCAGGGTCTTTATGGTTTCGTAGGCTACTTCATGGTCAGCGGTCTTATCTCTGCTGAGATGCCTATGCTTACTGCTGTTGGTATCTTTGGTGCCGGTCTTTTGATGGCTATCGTTTGCTTGTCATCGGCTCTCTTCCAGGCTAAGGTTTGTGCTAACGGTATCGTAGCTATCGGTAATGGTAACGACGTTATGGGTAAGACTCTTATCCTTGCTGCGTTCCCCGAGTTGTACGCTATCTTGGGTGTTGCTGCAACCTTCCTTATCTCTTCGGCTATTGCATACTAATAGTTGCGAACAGAGATAAAAAATATAGCCTCGCTCGATGCGAGGCTATATTTTTTTTGCACATCCAAAATGTTAGATGTTAGAATAGCGACTGCTCCTCGTCGTTGCGGTATGAGTATCCCAAGTGGCGATAGGCCTGCTCGGTAGCCTCGCGGCCGCGGGGTGTGCGCTTCAAGAATCCCTCTTTGATTAGGAAGGGCTCATATACCTCCTCGATAGTTCCCGCCTCCTCGCTCACTGCCGTAGCCACGGTATTTAGGCCTACGGGGCCTCCGTTAAACTTCTCGATAATTGTGGCGAGAATCTTATTATCCATCTGGTCGAGACCACGCGCGTCGATGTTGAGAGCTGCTAATGCTACGCGGGTAATATCAATGTCGATATGCCCCTCGCCCTCGACCATGGCAAAGTCGCGCACGCGTCGTAGCAGTGCATTGGCAATACGCGGTGTGCCGCGTGAGCGCAGTGCCACCTCCAAGGCTGCATCGTCGTCAATCGATATGTCGAGAATCGATGCCGAACGCTTGACTATGCCGGCCAATATGGGTGCGTCGTAATACTCTAAGTGACAGGTGATTCCAAAGCGAGCACGCAGTGGCGATGTAAGTAGTCCGCTGCGCGTTGTAGCACCCACGAGCGTAAACGGAGCAAGCTCAATCTGGATGGAGCGTGCCGCGGGGCCCTTGTCGAGTACAATATCAATCTTGTAGTCCTCCATTGCCGAGTAGAGGTACTCTTCGACTATGGGGCTCAGACGGTGTATCTCGTCGATAAATAACACGTCGCCCGGGTTAAGATTTGTAAGCAGACCGGCCAAATCGCCCGGCTTGTCGAGCACGGGGCCCGAGGTGACGCGTAGTTGTGCGCCCATCTCGTTGGCAATGATATTTGCAAGTGTTGTCTTTCCGAGTCCCGGAGGTCCATGTAGCAGGACATGGTCGAGCGAGTCGCCACGCATGAGTGCCGCCTTGATAAATATCTTGAGGTTAGCCACGATTTTATCCTGACCGGCAAAGTTTTGCAGGGCTTGGGGTCTGATTCGGTTTTCAAACTCCTTGTCGCTCTCGATATTTCGCATATTTCTATCTACGCCCATTGTCGAGTTGTGGTTTTATATTCAATTTGCAAATATACAATTTTGCCTCGAAAAAAACAATAGTATTCTACATTGCCAATAGGTTAATTTCGCTTATCACTATGTGATAATGTTATATGGCGAGAGGTTGCTATAAATTATTAGGAAAATATCGCATTCTGTTTTCAAGTTTATAAATTTCGTTGTATATTTGTCAAGATTATGGCCATGCGTTACTTGCGTGTGAGCAATGTTGAGTTGTAAACTACACATAACTAATTTATAACCAATTAAAAACAAAACTTATGGCAAACAAATTTCTGAAGTCACTCTTCGCCGTAGTTATGGTCATGGGCTCAGCTCTTGGCTTTGTGGCGTGTGAAGAGTTGCAGAACGAGGTTACCAACCCCACGGTAGAGGTGTCGGTATCGTCGTTGAACTTCTCAAATGAGGAGGGCACACAGAGTGTCGAGGTGACAGCCAATGGCGATTGGAAGGTCAATGTTGATTATGTTACCGGCGAGGATTGGATTACGGTTACTCCCTCGGCAGGTAATGGCAATGCAGCTATCTCGGTATCGGTACCCATGAACGATTCGGGTGCTATCCGTGAGGCTACAATCAAGGTTATCGCTTTGCACCCAACCTACGGTAACTGGGATGTGAAGAAGATTAAGGTGTCGCAGTCATCTACCGATGCCCCCCCCGTAGAGGAGGTGTTGCTCTATGGCGACAACTTCGATGGCAAGGAGGCTACCAAGACCTACGGTAGCGGCTCATCATGGCCCTACATCGATCAGTTCCCCGAGTTTGCTAACGCCGAGGGCCCTGCAGCTGAGAATGTAACATACTCTGGTACAGGTGTGTCGGTACGCGCTAACTCGACCTCGGATGGTACATATTCGGACTATGCAGGTTCGGGTATGAACAACATCTTCTTTGGTTCTGGTGCATATTTCCAGGTAAACGATATAGCTCTCACTGCTGAGCAGAAGAGCTTCAAGATGACTTTCGGCTCGGAGAAGTACTCTCAGGACTATGGTAGCATCTTCTCTACCTCGGAGTTCCATGTATATCTTTCGGGCGATGGCACTACTTGGAGCGAGATTGAGTACACCTTCGCCGGCGAGGCTGAGGGTCGTTGGAACGTAGCTACAGCAAACTTCACTTTGAAGGAGGCTACCGAGGCTCTCTATATCAAGTTTACCGCCGATGTTGCAAGCTCTTATCGTCTTGATGATCTCAAACTCTTCACAGGTAATGGCGGTCAGGAGGTTGATCTTGCGAATGGCTCATCGACAGGTGGCGGGGGCGGCAACGAGGGTGATGAAATCCCCCCTGATGCAGTGGAGGCTACTGTTGCTGAGTTCTTGGCAGCTGCCGAGGATGCTACGGTATATGTTCTTACGGGTGAGATTACTCGCGTTCAGAACGAGGTTTATGGCAACTTCGATATTACCGACGAGACAGGCACTGTCTATGTATATGGTCTTCTTACTCCTTCGGGCGAGCAGCAGAAGCAGTGGGCTGCAGCCGGTTTGAAGCAGGGCGATACAATCACTATCTATGGTACTCGTTCGTCATATAACGATACTCCTCAGATGAAGAACGCTACCTATGTTTCGCACAACGAGAATGGTGGCGGAGAGACTCCCGAGCAGCCTGAGACTCCTACTGATGCTTACTATTTCGATAATTTCGACGGTCAGGTAGCAACCAAGACCTTTGGCTCGGGTTCTTCATGGCCCTACATCGATCAGTTCCCCGAGTTTGCAAATGCTACGGGCTCGGCAGCTGCAAATGTAACCTACTCTGGTAAGGGTGTGTCGGTACGCGCTAACTCTAACTCGGATGGCACATATTCGGATTATTTAGGTTCGGGTAAGAACAACATCTTCTTTGGCAAGGAGGCCGAGTTTGTTGT
>JAZNDK010000077.1:0-3659 GCA_045588005.1 Alistipes sp.
GTCTCGACATCATCGGTGCAGCACAGGCGACATCTCCCGAGATTCGTATCCAGTATGCTGCAAAGCAGGCCAGCATCGCCAATGCATGGAAGAAGTGGCAGGGCGAGGTACTCGGCATCAACCGTCTCGGCACTTACGGCAAGAAGGTGGCCTACGAGGAGCGTTTCCGCAAGGAGAACCCCGATAAGGCCTACCTTCTCGACTCTCTCGCTGCGGCCTACGAGCGTAACGCCGAGGGTTACTTCAACTACGAGCTCTTCAACGAGACCGTTCGCGGCATTGAACTTCAGCAGGTGGTACGCATAGCTCGCCACCCGAAGCTCTCGGCCGAGGAGAAGCAGGCAGCCGCCGAGCTCTTCTACAAGGATTTCGTGGTCGATGTTGATAGAGAGTTGGCTAAGGCTATGCTTACAGCCTACGAGGAGCTTAACACCTACTGCTCGGCCGAGCTCCAAGCTCTCTTCGAGCGTTGTGGCGGTGCTGAGGCCTATGCCGAGTGGCTCTACAACAACACCAAGCTCGGCTCTATCGAGGGCTTCGACATCGCGACTATCGAGAGCGACCCCATGGCCGAGTTTGTCGATGCTATCGAGCCTATCCAGCAGCGCATCAAGGCCTACACCTTCCGCAACCTGAGCAATATCCCCGACATCGAGCGTTGGTTCCGCCCCTATGTTAAGGCCCTGATGGAGTGGGATACGCAGCGTGCCTTCTTCCCCGACGCCAACCTCACACTGCGCGTAGCCTACGGTAAGGTTGCCGGCTATGAGTATGCCGATGGCGAGTACCACCTCCCGCAGACCACTATCGAGGGTATCATGCAGAAGGATAACCCCGAGATTTATGACTACAACATCCCACAGAGCCTTCGCGATGTATATGCAACAAAGGATTATGGCCGTTGGGGTGTCGAGATGTATGGTCGCTACACCGTGCCCGTATGCTTCATCGCCACAAATCACACGACGGGTGGCAACTCGGGCTCTCCCGTGCTCAATGGCCGTGGCGAGCTTATCGGCATCAACTTCGACCGCACATGGCTATCGACGATGAGCGACATCGAGTTTGACGAGACCCTCTGCCGCAACATCATCTGCGACATCCGCTATGTACTCTTTGTTATCGACAAGGTGGGTGGTGCCGAGTGGCTTATCGAGGAGATGGGCTTGTAAGCAAATCATAGCAATATAGATTGTAAGAGTGTGTCCAATAAGTTTTTTTTGGACACACTCTTTTTGTCGGAAGTTGTATAACAAGAGGGATTTCAAGGCTTGCATAGCCCGAAAAAGCGGAGTTTACTTAAGCGTAAATGAGCTTTTTAAGGGCAAGCATAACGCAGAAATCACCTTGTTAGAGAGCTTCTACTCTATTAAGATGATAAATAAACGTGGTTTGGTTACTTTATATCGAAATTAAGCAACGTCTCTCCCGCAATCTCCAACCGCAGGTTATCCCCCGCCTTGATATCGAACTCCTCGGGCGAGCCGAGATATATGAGGTCGCCAATACGCAGGGTCATAGCCTCCGACAACGAGCTTACGACCCTATCTACCGAGAAGCGCATATCGCCTACGCTGATACGCAGTCTCTCCTCGCCGTTGATATAGAAACGCGCACCCTCCAACATAGCATCGCGCCCTAACGCTCCGAGCGAGAGTGCCGAGGAGTGGTCAAAGCCCACGGCTGCATCCCACGGCAGAGCCTCGCTGCGCAGGGCTGCAAGAGGCTCGATGGCGGTAAAGGTAACACCGCCCATAACAGCATCGATACAACGTGGAGCAAAACGCTCGCCTATGCACTTGGCGAGGCGCGACACGCGGAGCACTATACTTGGCGAGGCCGTTACGCGCCCCACACCATCGGGGATGTAGAATGCGTCGTTGTTGCGCAGAAGTGCCGTATCGGCTTTGAGGTAGAATCGTGGCTCGGCAGCCGCTGTCACTGCCGTAGCGTCGTAGCTGTTTATGATATTTATCAGTTTCATCCCTTTATACTCTTTACCATATCTTGCGCAAAGCGGTCCGAAGCACCACTCTCGCCAATCATTCGTCTGAGCTCGTCGAAGTCGCGGAGCATACGCTCTCGCTCCTCACCACCCTTGATAATCTTGCGCAGCTCAGTACCGAGCTCCTCGCTCGGGAGCTTCGCTCTCACCAACTCGCGTACCGACTCACGGCCGAGGTTTATGTTTACGAGCGAGATATAGGGAATACGCAGGAAGTAGGGTTTCAGCCTCTCGTAGAGCCACGGCACATGGTATAGCACCACCTCGGGCACGGCCATAAGTGCCGTTTCGAGTGTTGCAGTGCCCGAGGTTACTATTGCCGCCTCGCTATGCGCTAAGGTATGCTGCGTGCGGTCTATAAGTAGGCGAATATTCTCTACACCTCGGATATACTCCTTGTATATCTCTTGTGGTATCCACCCCACACCCGTAATCACAAACTGATACTCGGGCATTGTGCGTGCTACGGCCACCATATCGGGGAGGTTGGCTCGAATCTCCGATTTGCGACTGCCGGCGAGCAGAGCCACTATCGGGCGATTGTCTAAGGCGTTATCCGCCAAGAAGGTCTCGCGCGTGGGGAGTGTCGCGCTTCGCTCAGCAATATCATCCACAAGAGGATTACCGCAAAATATGGGCTCTATACCCTTGCTGCGAAAGTAGTCGGTCTCGAAGGGGAAGATGGTGTAGAGTCTATCGACATACCTACGTAGGCTCTTCACTCTGCGCTCCTTCCACGCCCACACCTTGGGGGCTATGTAGTAATATACCTTTATGCCTCGCGCCTTAGCCCACTTAGCTATGCGGAGGTTGAATGCCGGATAGTCTATGAGTATTACCACATCGGCCCTGAAAGCCTCTATATCAGCCTTGACATCATCTATCTGTCGGAATATCGTTCGCAGGTTACTCGCCACCTGCACAAAGCCAAAGAACGACATATCGCGATAGTGGTACAACATAGCATCGTTGCCCGCCACTGCAGCCATAGCCTCGCCACCACAGAAGCGAAACTTGGCCTCGCTATCCTCGTTAGCAATGCCTCGCACAAGCTTACCACCATGCAGATCGCCCGAGGGCTCGCCCGAAATTATATAATACCTCATACTATATATAATATAATGTAAGACAAAGATACTATTTTTTAGTTAAGATACGACACTTTTCGGAATATTAGTCCAATAATTAGGAGTCTAAGCACTTTATGAAACCCCGAAACAGAGTACCTTTGCACCCAGGAAAAAGAGTAATAGTGATAAAATGTAATAGTTATGAGTGACACAAAGAAGAGTATCAAAGAGGGCGTTGTTAAGGCTTATGTAGGTATTGAGAATGCCGTTGTTGGCAGCTATAAGGCTATTGAGAATGGTGTTGTCAATGGATATATGGCCGTTGAGAATGCCACGGTAGAGTCGTACAAATCGATTGAGGATACCGCCAAAAACATAGGCCGCACCCTCAAAGAGGAGTACAACAAGCAGAAGGGTAAATAGCGTAACGACACAGCAGTTCTACACAAAGTGGCTGACTAAACATCCCGTTTAGTCAGCCACTTGTTATAGGTATGGTAAGCGAATTTTTCAGACGAGGCAGACGCCGAAGATAGCTCCTTATCACGACAAAGGTTTGTTGTCAGAGTGGTGCAGTAGTGACG
>JAZNDK010000078.1:0-27263 GCA_045588005.1 Alistipes sp.
CGGCATTCTTCAACTCGAAGGCAAACTCTCCGTTGCCTCCCTCGGCCGTAAACTCCTTAACAGCCTCCGACTTCAACGCAAGCTCGGGCTTGGCCTTTGCTTCCTGTGATACGCTAACCTCGAATTTAAGATCGCCATATGCTACCACAATCTTAGACTCGCGTGCCTCAAACGTAGCATTTGCATCTACGTTGAACGTAACCTTGCTATCGGCTGCTACAACTGTAACATCCTTAACCCACTCGGCTGCTGTAGTAGCAGAAAGTGTTGTCTCATCGTCGGGGTTGATAAGCTCATACTCGATTACGCCTGCACCTCCTTCGGCCGTAAAATTAACCTTAGCCTCCGATTTAAGGCTCAACGCAGGCTTACCCTCCTCTACATAGGGCTTCTGCTTAATGGTTGCCTCAACCTTAAGTGCGCCATACGAAAGGGTGATCTTCGCAGAACGTGACTCAGACTTATCGTTAGCCGATACCTTGTAGGTAACCTTGCTCTCTGCAGCTACTACCTTTACGTCGGTAACCCATGCAGCATCTGCCTCAGCCTTAAGCTCTGTGCCATCTACACCATTCTTTATCTCGTACTCGATAGCTCCTTCGCCACCCGTTGCCTCGTACTCCGCACCATCGCCGGCTACGAGTGTAAGCTCGGGATTTTTAACCTCCTCGGGGGCTTTGAGCGTAGTCATCACAATAGGAGTAGAGACAACTGCTCCACCCTTATTAGATGCAGCCGCGATGATAGCGTACTCGGTCTCGGGAGTAAGCTCCGTCTCGGTCATCACCACAGGAACCATATTTGTTACATCCTTGCCCGATGCAAAGATTGTCTCAGCCTCGGGAGTACTCTCCGTTGCCAAATAGAGCATGTAAGATACCTTGTCGGCATCGACAGCCTTAATCTCGAATGTGAGCGACGTAGCCGTAGCCTCACCCTTAGTTACACCTACCGTAGGAGGGGTAACAACCTCGTCACCGCTATTATCACAAGCTGTGAAGAGCGACGCAGACAGCACCATAGCTGCGAAGAGCGTCTTAACTAATTGATTGATTCTCATAGAACTTAATTATTTTAGGTTTGTCAATTCTCTCATCTTTGCAGCCCACCATAGCTGCATCCTTCTGCACGATTTCTCGCCATAATGCCGAAAAAACCACTTTGCAACTGCAAATGTAGATATTTTTTCTTAAAATACAAACAAAGGCCTTAGGAAATAGCGTATCAAGGGCATATAGTCCTTACGGCTCGCCCTTATAAACACCTTATCAAAGCTAATCCGAAGAGAGAATAGCTTTCGCTCCTCTCTTCGGACTACCATTTTGGTTACAGATAGAGCCCTCTATTTAAGATACTTATCCAACCAACCGAAGAACTCTCTGTTCCACACCACAGAGTTCTGGGGTTGGAAGACCTGATGAGCCTCGTTCTCAAAAGATACCAAGCGGGCGTCAAGGCCGCGAACACGCGCTGCTGTAAAGGCCTCCAACGACTGCGTGTAGGGGATACGATAATCCTTCTCGCCGGTAATAATCATAATCGGAGTATCCCAATTTGCAACGAGCTTATGAGGCGAGTTGGCATACGAGCGCATAGCCGTAGCGTTCTTATTATCCCAATATGCACCGCCATAGTCGTTAGTCACGAAGAATAGCTCCTCGGTATGTCCATACATCGACTCGAAGTTGAAGATACCGCAGTGAGCGATAAAGGCCTTGAAACGACCCTCGTGAACACCTGCAAGGTAGTATGTCGAGTAACCTCCATACGAAGCACCTACACATCCGCGACGGTCGGTATCCACCCACGGCTCCTTCGACACCTCGTCGATAGCAGCGAGGTAGTCGCGGATATTCTGACCCGAGTAGTCACCCGAAATCTGGTCGGTCCACTCCTGACCAAACGAGGGACAGCCTCGACGGTTGGGAGCTACGATAACATAGCCCTGAGCAGCCATAAGCTGGAAGTTCCAGCGGTAGCTCCAGAACTGCGACACGGTGCTCTGAGGGCCGCCCTGACAGTAGAGCAACGTGGGATACTTCTTTGTGGGGTCGAAGTCGGGAGGTAGAATCACCCAAGCGAGCATCTCCTTGCCGTCGGTAGTCTTAATCCAACGCTTCTGCACCTCGCCAAAGCGGATATTATCATAGACCTCGCGGTTTACGTCGGTAATCTGCGCAAGCTCTCCCGTCTCGAGATTTACGTCGTAGAGCTCCACAGCCTTAGATATTGTGTTCATATTGGCTACAATACGACCGGCAGCCATAGTGAAGGTGTTGATATCGTGGTCTCCCTCGGTGATAAACTCCAAATTGCCTTTAAGGTCGATGCGTGCCACCTGATGCGTGCCTCTCCACGGCACAACAAAGTAGATAGTTTCGTTGTCTGCCCATACAACCTCCGTAGCGCAGAGGTCGTGGTTGCGAGTCAGGTAGTTGGCCTTGCCTGTTTCAAGGTCGAAGACCCAAAGACGCTGCTGGTCGGCCTCGTTACCCGGGCGACGCTGCGAGCGGAAGGCTATCTTCTTGCCATCGGGCGAGAATACAGGATACTTATCATAGCCTACGAACTTCTCCTCGGGGGTAGCACACTCCTTCGAGATGTTGCGGGTTGTGCCCGCAGCAAAGTCGTAGAGGAAGATGTCCGAATCGGTAGAGAGAGCATACTCAACACCCTTGAGAGGCTTGCATGTATAGGCGAGCATCGAACCATCGGGCGAGAGACGAATCTCGGCAACATCGAAATAGGGAGCAAGGGGTGCATCCCACGCCGACTCAGCACCGATAATATCGCTACCCTCGGCAATCTTACCATCCTTGAAATCAGCGGCGAAGATATGGAGGTATGAACCATCATCCCAATAATCCCAATGGCGCACCATAAGGTCGTCGTAGAGGCGCACCTTAGACTTCTGCATGTCGGCGTACTGATCCGAGCCTTTAAGTGGAGCTACCTTAACGCGCTGAACATAAAAGGCGTGGTCGCCGGCAATGCCGAAGCCCTCGACATCCTTATCAAAATCGGTAACCTGACGGAGTTCACCACCCTCAACGCTCATGGACCACACCTGAGAAGAGCCCGAGCGGTTAGAGACGAAAGCAAAATGGCTGTCATCGAGCCACTGTGGAGAGCTATTCGACGAGCGATTGTCCGTAAGAGGTTTATCCTCGCCCGTAGCCATATCCTTAATCCATATTGTTGTCAAACCTCGGTTTTCGGCCATGTTGTACTCCGTAACGGTGTAGAGGAGTTTCTCTCCATTGGCCGATAGTGTCTGCTGGCCGATACGCGCCATCTTCCACATCACCTCGGGAGTGAGCAGTCCCACGGCCTTCTCGGCCTCGGTGAGCGAATTGTCAATAACGAGTGGCTCGGGGCCCGCCTCTCCACTCTTTCCACCACAAGCTGCCATAGCAAGAAGTGCTGAGAATGTCATAAGATAGATAAATTTTTTCATAAATTAAGAGTTGTAGTTATAAGTTATTATCTCATTTTTAGTACCTTTGTCGCGACATTATGAGTTACCGCAGCGAATATACCATACACATCGGTTCGGCACGCATCATCCTGACCTCCGAGCCACCCGCCGAGGAGCATGTCTCCTTGGAGGTTGATGCTCAACTGTCGCTTTCGCGAGCGAAAATAGTAAAAAAAGTTGAAACCGACAAATTTATAGCTATAATTACGCCCAACCCCGAGGCTACGCTACGCCATCTATGCTCCGAGTTTAAGATGGTCGAGGCCGCAGGTGGCGCGGTGCTCAACGAATTTGGCGAGCTGCTCATGATACGGTTGCGCGAGAGGTGGGACCTCCCAAAAGGGCATATTGAAGCGGGAGAGCAGAGTTCCGAAGCTGCCCTACGCGAGGTTGCCGAAGAGTGTGGCATAGCGTGTGAGATTGTTGGAGAGAGCCCCCTCGCAACAACATGGCACGCCTACAACACCTACGGCTCATGGGAGCTTAAACGCACCATATGGTGGCCGATGCGGGCCACAAAGGCCGAGCCCAAAGCTCAAGCCGAAGAGGGTATAACCGCGGCCGAGTGGTGCGATGCCACCACCATAGAGGAGCGACTAAAAGAGAGCTACGCCACAATTAAAGAGGTGGTCGAGGCGTTATCTTCAAAACAAAGCGAACGACTATGAACAAGATACTTTGGGTCGATGATGAGATAGACCTACTCAAACCCCACATCATGTTCCTCGAAGCCAAGGGCTACGAGGTGGATAGCTGCAACAACGGTTACGACGCTGTGGAGATGGTAGGCTCGGTAGCCTACGACTTAGTGATACTCGACGAGATGATGCCCGGCATGACAGGCCTCGAAACCCTGCCACTTATTAAGGCCGCGCGACCCTCACTACCCGTTATCATGGTTACAAAGAGCGAGGAGGAGCATATCATGGATAAGGCGATAGGCTCGAAGATTGCCGACTACATCATAAAGCCCGTAAACCCCAATCAGGTGCTACTGTCAATCAAGAAGAACCTACACTCACAGCAGCTTGTGACCGAGCAGACTACGGCCGACTACCGCTCCGAGTTCGGACGTATAGCGGCCCAACAGCAGGCGGCAACATCGTTCGCGGAGTGGGGACAGCTCTATCGCAAGATTGTAGGCTGGGAGATCGAGCTATCACAATCCTCGGACCGCAGCATAGGCGAGGTACTATCCTACCAAAAGAATGAGGCTAATCAGGAGTTCTGCAAATACATACGTCGCAACTACTACGACTGGATAAACCGCCGCGCCGATGAGGCCGAGATACCGATAATGTCGCATACGTTGATGCGCCGTCGCATACTCCCAGAGGTGGATAAATCGGAGCATACGACACTTATCCTTATCGACAACATGCGCTACGACCAATGGCGCACCATAGAGCCGCTGCTACGCGGATACTACGACACCGAGATCGACGACTTCTACTGCGCCATACTCCCCACAGCAACGCAGTATGCCCGCAACGCGCTATTCTCGGGACTTATGCCCTTGGCCATAGATAAGATTATGCCGGAGAAGTGGCTCAACGACAACGAAGATGGAGGTAAGAATATGTACGAGGAGGAGTTCCTTCGTCGTCTTATAGCTCAGTCGGGGCGCGACATAAAGCTTTCGTTCGACAAGCTTGTACGACCCGAGGCGGGGCGCAGGCTCTTAGACAATATGCAACGCATATACGAGGCAAAGTTCTCAGTAGTGATATACAACTTCCTCGACATCCTCTCGCATGCGCGTACCGAGACCGACATTATCCGCGACCTTACCGACGACGAGGCGGCATTCCGCTCGCTGACACGCTCTTGGTTCGAGCACTCCGAGCTTTACACCATGCTCAAGCTGCTCGCCGAGCGAGGTCACAAGGTTATCATAACCTCGGACCACGGCACGATACGCGTGGATAACCCTGTGCATGTAACAGGCGATAGGGAGACTTCGCCAAACCTGCGCTACAAAACGGGGCGCAACCTCGCGTATAACGCGCGCGATGTATATGAGGTACAACGACCCGAAGATGTACAACTACCCTCGGGGCGACTCACTTCGAGCTACATTTTTGCCTACAACCGTGACTTCTTGGTATATAACAACGATGCCAACAAGTTTATACGATACTACAAAAACACCTTCCAGCACGGCGGTATATCCATGGAGGAGATGATTGTACCATACGTCGTGCTCAAATCTAAGAGTAAATAGCATGGAAAAGATTATCACAATAGAGTCTCTCGACGAGCTCGATAGCGTTGCCGAAGCAATAATTGACTCCTTAGCAGGGCGTACGATAGTAGCCTTCGACGCACCTATGGGAGCAGGTAAGACAACACTCATAAGCCGCATAGCAGCACATCTCGGCGCGGAAGATGATGTTACAAGCCCTACATTTGCAATTGTAAACCAATATGAGGGCGTGCGCACAATATACCACTTCGACATGTACCGCATCGAACGTATCGAGGAGGCCCTCGACTTCGGCTGCGAGGAGTACTTCGCCTCGGGAGAGCTATGCCTCGTAGAGTGGCCCGAGAAGATAGAGCCCCTCCTGCCCGAAGATACGATGGTCGTAAAGATAGATATTCTCGGAGATAGCGAACGACGTTTTGTAATCAGATAAAAATAGCTACCTTTGCAGCCTAAAACGATTGATTATGGAGAAATACGAATCGAAACAACAACAGATACACCACCCCGCAGCACTCATCTTTCCGGTGATCTCGCGCATGGATCTACTATCGCCCGCAATGCAGGATAAGGTCGAGGAGTGGCAGGCCGACGAGGATAGTTGCTCGTTCAAGGTTAAGGGCTTCAATGTAGGACTACGCATTGCCGAACGTGTTGAAAACAAACATGTTAAGATTGTCGCTGACGGCAACGGCGTACCCATCGACTTTACCTTTTGGATTCAGTTGCACGAGGTAGCATCCAACGACACTCGTGTACGCATGGTACTCCACGCAGAGCTCAATATGATGATGCGCATGATGATTGGCGGAAAGATACAATCGGGCCTTGATCAGGCTGTTGAGGGTTTAGCCAACGCGCTTAACTCTTTCAGATAGCAGTTAGGGGTTTAGGAGGGGTGTTATTACCTCTCTATTATTCAGGTATAGAGCGATTAAAAAGATTTATTTTCACTTTTTTGTTGCATATTACCGCAATATAGCGTATATTTGCAGACCAATTTCGCGACCTACCGCCTAATTGACTCATTCTGAGCCGCAAAAGAGAGGGCTACGAGTGAAACCAAAGGGGCAATAACACATTGATAACAGATGTGTAAACCTGGGGGGGTGAAAGAGAGAAGAGAGAAGAGAGAAGAGAGAGGAGAGAGGAAAGAAGAGAGAAGGAGAAGGAGAATTTTTAAGTAAGGTATTGAAGAACAATTATTTATTAAAAATTTATAAATAAATTAACAGTATTATGACAAAGGCAGATATTGTAAATCAGATTGCTAAATCGACTGGCGTTGAGAAGGTTCAGGTTCAGGCTATCGTTGAGGCTTTCATGGAGAATGTCAAGGAGGCTATGGTAAATGGCCAGAACGTATATCTCCGTGGTTTCGGTAGCTTTATCATCAAGAAGCGTGCAATGAAGGTGGCTCGTAACATCTCTAAGAATACGACTATCACTATTCCCGAGCACAACATCCCCGCTTTCAAGCCCTCAAAGAGCTTTGCAAACGAGTTGAAATAATCGCACGAGTAATCAAACAACCCTATAATAAATTTTAAGTTATGCCAAACGGAAAGAAGCACAAGCGTCATAAGATGGCGACGCACAAGCGCAAGAAGCGTCTTCGCAAGAATCGTCATAAGAAGAAGTAATCTTACTTATGACCCAAGAAGAGGTTGTCTTTTAAGAGTTTTGGGGAGTGCCCGCCCGAGAGAGCATAGCTCACTCCGAACACGTTTCGAGAGCCGGTAAGAACCAAAAGTAACTTAAAAGACAACCTCCTCAATTTTGAATGTGCGCAGAGGCTGTAACCCCTCATATGAGAGGCGACATGCGCATAAGATAACTAACAGATTTACATTGCAAAGCATGAAACGTGAACTCATTATCAATGTAAATCCAACGGAGGTGTCGATAGCACTATGTGAGGACAAAGTGCTTGTCGAACTGAACAAGGAGCAGTGTCAGACGGGATTTGCCGTGGGCGACATCTATCTTGGTCGAGTACGCAAGATTATGCCCGGTCTGAACGCAGCATTTGTAAACATAGGACACGAGAAGGATGCATTCATCCACTACTTAGACCTCGGCGCAAACTACAACTCTCTACGACGTGTGGTGCACAGCTCAGAGGGCGGGAAACGACCCATCAAAGTAGAGAGCATGAAGCTTGAACCTGCACTCGAAAAGGAGGGTCGCATAGGCAACTACTTGCAGGTAGGCCAGACAGTGATGGTGCAGATAGCCAAAGAGGCGATATCGACTAAGGGACCGCGACTGACGGCCGATATATCTTTGGCCGGGCGTAACGTAGTGCTCGTACCCTTCTCCAACAAGGTCTATGTTTCGACCAAGATACGCTCGAATAGCGCAAAGAAGCGACTAAGAAAGGTTGCACAGGAGGTGCTGCCAAAGAACTTCGGTGTCATCATACGCACGGCAGCGGCCGATGCCGAAGACATCGATATTATGCAAGACATACTCTCTCTAATCGAGAGATGGAACAAGGCTTCTGAGGCTCTGCGTAAGAGCACAGCCCCGACTCGCTTGATGAGCGAGATGAGCCGAGTAAACACAATTATTCGCGACTCGCTAAACGACACATTCTCGCAGATTACCGTCGATGACGAGACGATGTACAACGAGATACGAAGCTATGTGCACGCTATAAAGCCCGATATGGAGCATTTAGTAAAGCACTACAAGGGCAAGGTGTCGATATTTGAGAATTATGATGTTGCGAAACAGATAAAGTCGCTATTTGCCAAGTATGTATCGCTACGACGTGGAGCATACCTCATTATAGAGCATACCGAGGCTATGCACGTCATAGACGTAAACTCGGGTAACCGCACTAAGGCCGAGGACGACCAGGAGCAGACAGCTCTCGAAGTGAACCTCGCAGCAGCGGCCGAGATAGCGCGTCAGCTACGACTGCGAGATATGGGAGGCATCGTAATTATCGATTTTATCGATATGCGTAAGGCCCAAAGCCGACAGCTTCTACTTCAAGAGATGCAGAAGCTCATGGCTCAGGATAAGGCTAAACACACAATATTGCCCCTCTCGAAGTTCGGTCTGATGCAGATCACACGTCAGCGAGTACGTCCTATCGCCATGCAGGAGACATCCGATATTTGTCCCACATGTCACGGTACGGGCAAGGTCGAGCCAACGATACTGCTCGAGAAGCAGATCGAGGGTAACATACAGCTCTTGGCCTCGAAGGGATGCAGAAGCGTAACACTTAAGCTGAGCCCCTATGTGGCAGCCTACCTCAAAGAGGGGTGGTGGTCACGACGAATGCGTTGGATTTTCAAGTACAAGCTCCGCATCAAGATTGCAGCAGATCAGAGTGTCGGCATGATCGATGTGGATTACCTCGATAAGCGAGGTAAGTCGCTTCTTAAAGAGTAATTTATGGAGGCGATATGGACAGATTAAAGGCTCTTGTGCATAGTTCCAAACCGGCACGAGAGATAGCTAAATGTTTGGAAAAGAGTAGCTCCACCGTCCATCTGAAACAGATGGTCGGCGGGGCTTATTCGCTATATGCCGCAGAGACAATAGAACGTTGCGGAGGCATACACATCTTTCTATCCGACGACCGCGACCGTGCCGCATACCTTCTCAACGACCTCTACGAACTGCTCGACGAGGAGCATGTATGCTTCTTCTCGTCGGGTTATAAGCGATCGGTTGCCTACGGTGCCGAGGATGCTCAGGGCGTGGTGCGCCGCACAGCAACGCTCAACACCATCACAAACTTCAAGGATGGCTACCTTGTGGTCTGCACCTATCCCGAGGCCATAGCTGAGGCGGTAGCCGAGCGCAGCCGCTTGGAGGAGGAGTCGCGACGCATAAGCGTAGGCGACCACATCGAGCCCGACGAGCTTATCGAGTGGCTCGACGAACGCGGCTTTACGAAGGTGGACTTTGTCTATGAGCCTGGACAATACTCGCTGCGAGGAGGCATCATCGACATATTCTCGTTTGTCGAGTCGCGCCCCTATCGTATCGACCTCTTTGGCGACGAGGTAGATTCGCTGCGCCGTTTCGATATATCGAGCCAGCTATCGGCCGAGAGACCCGACACAATAGAGATTATACCCAATATGGCTCGCGACAAGGAGAGCCTCAACCGCGTATCCTTGGCACACTTCGCTACGGGAGCAACATGGTGGATCGAAGATGGCGACTACGCCCTGCGTAAGATTAGCGACATACGCAAGAAGAGCCTCGAAAGTGCCGAAGATGAGGCCTCGGCGCGAGCTATTGGCTCACGCCTCACATCTCGCCACTCTCTGCTCGAGGATTGGGGCAACAGCAACCTGCTACTGCTCAAAGATAATATGCGCGAGCGTAAGGCCGACTGCGAGGTGGTGTTCGACACCTCTCCACAGCCATCATTCAACCGCAACTTCGAGATGTTGGCCGACGATATACGTTGGAATAGCGAACGCGGTTACCGCACTTTTATACTCTCGCATAACAAGGCTCAGATTGAGCGTCTGGATAACATCTTCCATCAGGTAGGGCGTCGTAGCGTGGAGTTTACGGCAGCCGACTTGGTGCTGCACGAGGGTTTTATCGACAACCAGCTTAAAGTCTGCATATACCCCGACCACCAGATTTTCGACCGCTATCAGCGTTACCGCATCCGTGGCGAGATAAAGCGCGACGAGCAGATGACCGTAGCCGAGCTTAACGCATTGAAGGTGGGCGACTATGTGGTGCATATTGACCACGGTGTCGGTCGCTTTGGAGGCCTTGTCAAACTCAATGAGAATGGCCGTATGAAGGAGGCCATCAAGTTGATATACAAGGATAACGACATACTCTTTGTCAATGTACACGCCCTGCACCGCATATCGCGCTACAAGAGTGGCGAGGGAGAGCCTCCGAAGATATACAAACTCGGAAATGGTGCGTGGCAGAAGCTTAAAGCCACGACAAAGAGGGCTGTTAAGGATATATCGCGCGAGCTTATTGCTCTCTACGCCAAGCGTAAAGCATCGAAGGGTTACGCTTTCTCGGCCGACGGCTATCTGCAACAGGAGCTCGAAGCGTCGTTTAAGTGGGAGGATACTCCCGATCAGCAGACGGCAATAGCTGCCGTTAAGCGCGACATGGAGTCGAGCCAGCCGATGGATAGACTCGTATGTGGCGACGTAGGCTTCGGAAAGACCGAGGTGGCGATACGTGCCGCCTTCAAAGCGGCGGTCGATGGCAAGCAGACGGCCGTACTTGTCCCCACGACGATACTCGCACTGCAACACTACCGCTCCTTCACGGAGCGTCTGCGCGACCTCCCCGTAACGGTCGAGTATATCAACCGCACGAAGTCGGCTAAGGAGTCACGACGCATCGCCGGGGAGCTTAAATCGGGTAAGATTGATATTCTCATAGGCACACATAAGATGCTCTCGAAGCAGATAGAGTTCCACGACCTCGGACTCCTTATCATCGACGAGGAGCAGAAGTTCGGCGTGGCAGCCAAGGAGAAGCTTACACATCTCTCCGTATCGGTAGATACCTTAACACTGACAGCAACGCCTATCCCCCGCACACTGCAATTCTCGCTTATGGGTTCGCGCGATCTTTCGGTAATATCTACGCCGCCACCCAACCGCCAGCCAATAGTCACCGAGTCGCACCTGTTTAGCGAGGATATAATCCGCGACGCCATCGAGGAGGAGCTGTCGCGCGGTGGTCAGGTATATTTCGTGCATAATCGCGTCGAAGACCTCACTACGTTGCAGGGGCTGATAACAAGACTGTGCCCCAAGGCACGCGTAGGCGTTGGTCACGGGCGTATGCCTGCCGAGCAGCTCGAAAAGCTCATTATGGACTTTATCTACGGAGAGTTCGATGTGCTTCTTGCCACGACAATCATCGAAAATGGTATTGACATTGCAAATGCCAACACGATAATTATCAACGACGCCCACCGATTTGGTCTTAGCGACCTCCACCAGCTGCGTGGGCGTGTGGGCCGATCGGACAGGAAGGGTTTCTGCTACCTATTATCCCCTCCCGAGGAGCTTATCGGAGGTGATGCACGCCGCCGACTGCGAGCCATCGAGGAGTTCTCGGACCTCGGCTCGGGATTCAATATCGCCATGCAGGACCTCGATATACGCGGTGCAGGCAATCTGCTCGGTGCCGAGCAGAGCGGTTTTATCGCCGATATAGGCATTGAGACCTACCAGAAAATTCTGCAACAGGCCATCTCGGAGCTTCGTGCCGAGGGTCTCGACACATCGGGACTCAGCGAGGCCGAGAACGAGGCTATGAAGGGTGTTTCGTTTGTCGATGACGCCACTATCGATATCGACGTTGATGCCTCGATACCCGATAGTTATGTACGCTCGCAGGCCGAGAAGCTACGCCTCTACCGCGAGATAGACGCTATGCGCACCGACGAACAGTTCGAGGCCTTTGCCATGCGTTTGGAAGATCGTTTTGGACCACTTCCCGACCCTGTAAAGGAGCTTATCGAGGTCATCAAACTACGTCGCGAGGCTGTGAACTTGGGTATGGAGCATGTCAAGGTTAAGAACGGCCTGATGATTGTCCGCTTTGTTGGCGACAACAACTCGCCATTCTTCAAGACCGACACCTTCCTCAACCTACTACGCAAAGTGGTATCCGAGCCCGACAGATTCGTGGTTAAGCAGTACAATAATAGGTTGCAGATGACCGTTAGAAGAGTATATTCGTTAGCCGAGGGTGTTGCTATACTGCGCATGTTGGCAAGCTTGTAAGCTTAAAACTATTGATTATCAAGGATGAATCTTATTATCGACATAGGTAATAGCCGAACAAAGGCCGCCGTTGTAAAGCAGGGCAGAATTGAGAGCGAGAAGGTCATCACTCTCTGCAACGAGACGTGGCTTAGAGCCATCGTTGAGGAGCACCCCGAAATTGACAGAGCAATCGTATCATCGAGTGGGGTGGCGAGTGCCGAGATTTGCGATATATTGAGACAGTGGATCGACTATGTAGTTGATTTCCAACCAGCTTCGACGCCTATTCCCATAGCTAACGACTATCTCACGCCCAACACTCTGGGTGCCGACCGTTTGGCTGCCGCCGTGGGCGTTGCCGCACTATATCCCGATGCAGATGTAATGGTTGTCGATTTCGGCACGGCCATAACCATCGACTACATCATCGATGGGCGGTTCAAGGGGGGCAATATTTCGGCCGGCATGACCACCCGTTTTCGTGCACTGAGCGACTATACGGCACGCCTGCCACTATGCTCCGCAACGGATGAACTTCTACCCTATGGCCGCACTACAAATGAGGCCATCGAGCAGGGCGTTATGCAGGGCATAACACACGAGATTGAGGGCTATATTTCGGCTTTTTCCGATAAAAAGAGAAAAAATTACACTATTTTCACCGGAGGTGACGCAAAATATTTTGTAAAGAGAATTAAAAATGCGATATTTGCAGACTGTGAGCCGGTGATTTACGGTCTAAGCACAATTTTGGATTACAATGCAGAGAGCATATAGGGTGATATACTACGTTGCCACACTACTTATCGCAGTGGTTATGTTGCTGCCTACCGAGGTATCGGCACAGACGAGCAGCGTCAATGCCTACTCGCCATACTCGATGTATGGACCGGGCGAGTTGCTCACAGCGGGTAATGTGCAGATGCGCTCGATGGGAGGCATAGGCATCGGTCTGCGCTCGTCGGGACAGATCAACACGCAGAACCCTGCTGCTGCGAGCATGATACCGCGCAAGAGCTTCCTCTTCGATGCCGGATTTGACGCTACACACTTCCGCAACAATCAGCCTAAGTATAGTGCCGAGGGAGTCGCTATGGGCAAGGCTCGTACAGCACACAATACAGCAAATATCCACAATCTTGCTATCGCCTTTCCGTTGGCCAAGGGCTTAGGACTAAACTTCTCGATAGCTCCGTACAGCAGCGTCGGCTACAAGATTAAGAATACCGACCAGCAGGAGGATAATTGGGCTGATATTGGCAGGATAATGTACCTTCACAGTGGCGATGGTGACATCTCGGAGGTTAAGCTTGCGGTGGGCTGGTCGGCATTTCGTCACCTCTCGATAGGCGTTGCGGCCAAGTATTATTGGGGTTACATCCAGCGAAACTACTCTACCGAGTTTGCCAACATCATCACAGGCTCGGGCAGCTATGCCTCAACCAAGGGTGTCGATAGATACATTGTAAACAACTTCAAGCTACAAGCGGGTGTTCAGATAAACTTCATAAGCAACGAGCAGCGTCTTTTCACATTGGGTGTAACCTACGACCTCGGTGGCAAGTTGAACCCATCGAAGGAGAGCTACGTCTATAACGACAACACCATAAACGCCATCAATCCCTATCCTATCCGTGACCGCATCGAGGCTGTCGATTTGCGCGTTCCTCACGAGATAGGCGCAGGTTTGTACTACGCCGACCGAATGATATCGTGGGGTATCGATTACAAATATTCTATGTGGGGATCATCGAACTCCGACTTCTCGGAGAGCATGGCTAACAGAGAGGATGTGGTTGCCTATACCGATACCCACACTATAAAAGCGGGTATTGAACTAACTCCGCACCGTACCGATGTACGCAACTATCTCAACCGCATGTCGTATCGCGTGGGTGCACGTTTAGGCAACTACTATCAGACCTTTGCCGGCAAGCGCATCAACCAATTGGCGATAACGGCAGGTTTGGGCTTCCCCGTTAAGATTTGGGGAGCATCGTCGATAAACCTCGGCTTTGAGTATGGTCGCTACTCGTCACCCTCGGCAGTAGATATGTCGGGCGTTAAGGTGGGGCTCATTACACAGAACTACTACAAGCTATCGATAGGCTTCACACTCTTCTCAGCCGATGTTTCGGACCATTGGTTCGTACGTCAGAAGTATAACTAAGCGAAGGTAGCTTACGACTTTAAGCGAGAGTAAAACTACAAAAAACAAACAAAATAGAAGTAATTATGAAAAGCGTAAAGATTCTCTTGGCAGCCGCCGCATTGATGGTCGGCATGTCAGCCTCGGCGCAGGATTTTAGCGACGATGCCAAGTATGGTATGTGGGGCTCAACTAACGAGGAGCGTGCATCGAACATTGGTGCCAGCAACTACCTCAAGGATGAGCTTGCAGCAAAGAACTTCGATGCAGCGACAGTCTATCTCCAGCAGTTGCTCAACAACTGTCCGGGAGCTTCGCAGCAGACATTTGCTCGTGGCGTAACTCTCTATAAGAACAAGGCTAACCGCGCCCGTACTATCGAGCAGAAGAGGGTATATATCGACTCTATCCTTCTTCTCTATGACCTCCGCCTGGAGTATTTCGGCAACATCCCCAAAACTGGTAAGGACTATATTCTCGATATGAAGGCTCGTGATATGCTCCGCTACTGCACTACAAACCGTCCCTTGCTTCGTGCCGGTTTGAAGGATGCAGTGGATGCAGCTATCGAGAGTGGTCGCATCCACCTCGACATCGTATCGAGCTACTTCAAGTGCCTCTGCGAGGATTACGAGTATGATGACACCGTGACCAGCGATATGATTCTTGCCGAGTATGAGCGTCTTTCGCCCCTCTTCGACGAAATTGCTACCAAGGATGAGCAGCAGTACAAGGATATCTTCGAGACAAGCTTCGGTACGAGCGGTGCTGCAAGCTGCGAGAACCTCGAAGAGTTGTTCAGCAAGAAGCTTGCTGCCGATCCCGAGAATCAAGACCTCTTGGCTCAGGCCGTAGCTCTTATGTCACGCGCTCAGTGTACCAGCGACTTCTTCTTCGATACCACCGAGAAGTTTTACAGCGTGAAGCCCTCTTCGGAGACAGCTCTCTTCCTTGCTCAGGGCTTCCAGGGTCGTGGCGAGAATGACAAGGCGTTGAAGTATTTGCGCGAGGCTCTCGCTGTTGAGACCTCACCCGCAGCCAAGGAGCCTCTCTACGTTCAGATCGCCCTTATCGAGATTGGCGAGCAGAACTACGCTGCTGCCGCTGAGGCTGCACGCGAGTTGCGCAACATCAACCCCGATAACGGCTACTCATACTTCATCCTCGGTCAGTGCTACGCATCGACACCTTGCCAGGATGATAAGATTGGTGGTGCATCGGTTTATTGGGCAGCATACGACGCTATGGCTCAGGCTGTAAACCTCCTCAAAGATGAGCCCGAGGTTCAGAAGGCAGCTCAGCAGCTTATGAACGCATACCGTAGTGCATTCCCCATGCAGGAGACCTGCTTCTTCGCAGAGCTTAATGACGGCACCCGCTACACCATCATCTGCGGCTTCGCATCGGGCATCAACACAACAGTTCGTTACCGCTAAACGACGAGATACGGACGACAAACTATGTTACGTAGTCTCGGTAGATATGCATTGATAGCACTCTCCTTTGCGGGGAGTGCTACATTGCTATTCTCATGCAGGGACAAAGGCGACTCTGTGGTTTATGACTACGAGACACTTCTTACCGAGTCGAGCGAACACCGCACGATAACGATGATGGAGAATGGGCAACGCTCCTACATCTTCTCTGCACCGCTTATCGAAGGTTACAGCATGGCGACAAACCCCTATCAGGAGTTTCGCAGAGGTATCGACATGACAACGTTTACCTCAGACTCGCTATCGCTTATCGACGCAACGATACGCGCCAACTATGCAATCTACTACGAGCGACAGAAGTTGTGGGAGGCCAAAGGTAATGTGGTCATCAACAAGTTTAACCGCTCGGATGGCGATACACTAATCACCGATACCACAAAGGTATATACCCAGCAGCTCTTCTGGAATGCCACGACAAAGAAGATATACTCGAATGTCGATACCAAGGTGTTGCAGAAGGATGGCTGGCACTTTGGCGTTGGTTTTGACGCCGACGAGGACCTCAAAAACATCCACTTCCGCAAGTATAGCTCCGAGGTAGAGTTCGATATGAGCCGCGAGAAGCACAGCGAGCCAGAGGGTAGCAACAATATAAGCGATGACGATAGCAGTACTACGGGCAGCAGTACGGAGAAGTCTAAGCACGAGGCTACAGATGTAAGCCCGCAGCGAGAGTCTCGACCGCGAGGTGCGGAGAGTTCGACGACAAAGGCCGAACAGAGGGTACACACCACGACAAGTCGCAATACGAAGGGTGCTCAAAATGGTGTAACCCTCCCCGAGAGAGGAGTTCCCACAACGCCTTCGGCAGCAACACGCAAGGCTTCGCTCGACAAATCGAGTGTGAGCATTGATATGCCGCGTGGCGATGTCGAATTAGGCAGCGATAAGCCTTCGGCAGCTATCGCCCGCCCCCGTAGCGAGGCAGCGGCTAAGAGCGAGAGTCCGGCAATCGCTCCGAGTAGCGAAGTGAAACTAAACGCCCAGACGGCGATTAAAAGAGAGTAAAACTACTTATACCTATTTTAATAATAGATGGGAACAACGCTCATAACTATTGCCACGATGCTTCTGTTTTCGGCATTCTTCTCGGGCATGGAGATCGCCTTCCTGGGGCGTAACCGCCTACGCGAGGAGATTGACCGTCAGCATAACCCGTTGTTCAACCGCATTGCCGACATCTTCTCGCACAATGCCGGCAACTTCATCACAACGATTCTCGTAGGCAACAACATCGCTCTTGTAATCTACTCAATGTCGATGTCGTCACTGCTTATCGGCCTGTTTGATATGCAGAATGCGCTGTTGCAGACAATAGTATCCACGGTGGTAATCCTCTTTATCGGCGAGTATATTCCCAAGTCGGTCGTTAAACGCAACCCCAACTTCTACTACTCGATATTCTCGCCTGTCATATTCCTTTTTTATGTTTTGCTCTACCCCATCTCGCGTCTGACAACGCTTATCTCGTACGGTCTTATACGCCTTACAGGGCGACGCATCGAGCAGCGCAGCGAGCCCACGGAGTTTAACCGTAGCGACCTCGCATCGTTGGTTGAGGCCGACAACGTGGAGGTGCAGCAGGAGGATGAGGAGGATATACGCCTCTTCCAAAATGCCCTCGACTTTGCCGACCTGCGTGTTCGCGACTGCATGGTACAACGCGTCGATGTCGAGGCTGTGGACTTGGAATCTACCTCTATAGAGGAGCTCACCGAGCGATTTATCGAGACACACTTCTCGCGTATCTTCGTATGGCACGACACCATCGACAATATCATTGGATATGTCAATTCGAAGAGTCTATTCGAGAATCCCAAGTCGATATCGGATATTCTCATCAAGACCATCTACGTCGCCGAGACCATGCCGTTGCAGGCTATGTTGGAGACCTTCACAAAACGTAGAGCCAACATCGCCGTTGTCATCGACGAGTTTGGAGGCACGGCGGGTATCATCTCATTGGAGGATGTATTGGAGCAGATCTTCGGCGACATCGAAGACGAACACGACGTGCAGGAGATGGTCGAGAAGCAGGTGGGCGACGACGAGTGGATGTTCTCGGCAAGGCTCGATGTGGAGTATCTCAACGAGGAGTATAACCTCGGTATCGAGGAGAGCGAGGAGTATGATACGCTTGCCGGATACATCATCTCCGTTCATGGCGGCATACCGCACGAGGGCGATGAGCTACACTTCGACGATTTCGATATTAAGATTCTGCGCCGCGAACAGTCGCGCCTCGATTTGGTATCGTTAAAGCGTATCAAAGAGCGATAATTCGTGAGCAAAAGCAAAAAAAGAGGCTAAGGTTGTGTAGTTTAACAAAAAATTACTACCTTTGGGGGTTTATTTTTGATAACGACAAAAAACAATAATTTCTTATGGCAACATTAAACACTCTTAGAACCAAGTATGGCATTGTTCTCTCGATAGTCATTGCCATCGTTCTTTTGGCATTCATTCTGGGCGATCAGCTCAGCTATCGTGGTTCTCAGCCCGAGATTGCAGATGAGGCAGTGATGACAATCGCAGGTAAAGAGATTAAGGCATCGGAGTATGCTAATCTCAGCGCATACCTCAACGACGTGCTTCGCAACAGCGGTGCTACTCAGGACCAGATCGACAACATGGTATCGAGCACCTTTACCTACAACAACTATACCGCACCGGCACTTGCTGAGGTAGGTTTGAGCGTAGGTGCTGCCGAGATCGACGCTTACGCCATGGAGTTTGGCGAGCAGACAGCTCTTCAGTTGCAGCAGTTCGGCTGGCCCGCAGACCAGATCGAGCCTATGATTCGCTACCAGTGGGAGCTCGAGAGCCTCACAGCAGAGCAGATGCTCGCTCAAGAGAAGCTCTTGGCCGTATTTGGCGCAGCAAACTATGTAAACCGTCTTGAGGTTGAGCAGCAGATGCGCTCTGAGGAGCTTAGCTTCGATGGCCGATACGTCATGGTGCCCTACACCGCAGCTGGTGAGGTTGAGGTTAGCGAGGCCGAGATCGACGCTTACTACGAGGCTAACCGCGAGGAGAACCCCGCATATGAGAGCCGTACACTCCGCTATGTTACCTTCGATATCGAGGCTACCGAGGAGGATAAGGCCGCTATCGAGAAGAGCATCAACGACGTAGATAAGGCCGTAGCTGAGGCTAAGGGTGATGTTGAGGCTATCAAGCGTGCTGTACGCGCTATTGGCGGTAAGGCTGACAACTACAAGCTTTACAGCTCGCTCGACGAGAAGGTTGCAAGCGCACTCAAGAAGAGCGGCAAGTATGGCCCTGTCTTGGAGAACGATAAGTGGAGCGCAAACTACCTCCTCTCGGATGTTACTGCTCCTGCGACATACGAGTTCGAGGTTGCCGTTGTAAACAACATCATGGAGGCTAATGCTCTTGTTGAGGAGCTTAAAGCTAACGGTGGCGACTTCACTAAGCTTGCAACAGCTGTCGATGTGGATACAGACAGCCGCGCGATGACAGCTATGGGCAATGCCGAGGCTAAGAACTTCATCGACAAAAAGGTGGGCGACATCTTCTCGTACACCTATAACCACAAGCCTGCAGTAGTTAAGATTACAAAGGTTGGCGACAAAGAGCACTTCATTCTTACAGCCGACATCGAGAAGAGCGTAGTAGCAAGCGAGGATACTCGTAGCCAGATCGCCTCGAACGTAGATAAGTTTGTGAAGAGCGCAGGCGAGGATGTAGAGAGCTTCAACGAGGCAGCCAACGCTGCCGGCTATCAGGTTATGGCTACCACAGCAAGCCGCAACGACTACAACCCCAACTACGGCATGGGCCGCAACGTACGCGGTATTGCCAACTCACGCAATATGGCCGTGTGGGCATACAACGCCGAGGTTGGTGCTATCCGCTCGTTCCACATTGGCGACATTATCTATGTTGCAATGGTTTCGGCTATCGATAATAACGAGTACAAGGTAAAGAACAACTCGCTGATCGAGCGTAAGATTAAGCACGACAAGCAGTTCGACATGTTGGCTTCGGAGCTGACGATGGAGACTACAATCGAGGGTGCTACAAGTGGCTCATTCGAGGGTGTTAAGTTCTCTGACAATAGCGTAGATGGCAAGTTCGAGCAGGCCTTGGTTGGTGCTATCGCAGCAAGCCGCGAGACCGGCGTTGCTCAGGTGGTTAAGGGTCAGAATGGTGCTTTTGTATTCGTTGTTGATGCTATCAACGGCACAGTTGATACAGAGGCTGCGGCAGAGGAGCGCACTCCCCTTATGACACAGCGCGAGGCTACAATGAGCACCATGGGTGCATCGGCACTCATGTACAAGGCTGACATCAAGGATATGCGTGGCGAGGGCCAACTATAATAGGGCCAATCTGAGGGGCCAATCTGAGGGATCAAGCTTAGGGGCCAATCTGAGGTAAGTGACTCAAAGATGCTACCCTAAGGGGCGACTCTAATAGGGGGGGGAATCAAGGGTCAATTAAGGTAGAAGACTCAAAAGCGGCAACCCTAACAGTGAGGGCTCAGAAGGGTAAGGTCGATATAAATAAAGAGAGGGCCTAAACCTACAAATATAGGGGTGACTAACGATAAAGTTTAGCCACCCCTATTCTATGCCCTGGCATCCGTAAGAGGGCCAACCATACAATAGGAAAATATATCTTTTATTAACCGACATTTTATTTGGTATATTTTTCGTACCTTTGTTTTGTTAAAAAAGAAGATAAAACCATGGCACAGATAAAGAGTATTGGCGTGCTGACCTCGGGAGGCGATGCACCAGGAATGAACGCTGCGATACGCGCCGTAACACGCACTGCAATATATAACGGCTATCGCGTGGTGGGTATTAAGCGCGGTTACTACGGCTTGGTATTTAACGAGATGGAGGAGTTTACGTCAAAGTCGGTAAGCAACATAATCCAGCAGGGAGGTACAATACTCAAAACGGCACGCTGCCGAGAGTTTACCACGGCCGAAGGTCGCAAGCAGGCGTACGACAACATGCAGGCTGCGGGCATTGATGCTCTTGTAGTTATAGGTGGTGACGGCTCGCTGAGTGGAGCACGTATCTTTGCCGAGGAGTATAACATACCTGTTGTGGGACTCCCCGGAACGATAGATAACGACCTTGGAGGTACAGACCAGACCATTGGATACGACACAGCACTCAACACCATTGTCGAGGCTGTGGATAAGATACGCGACACGGCGACAAGCCATGAGCGACTCTTCTTTGTCGAGGTCATGGGCCACATGGCGGGCTATCTCGCGCTCAACGGAGCTATCGCCTCGGGAGCTGAGGCAGCCATCATCCCCGAGATGGAGACAGAGATAGACCAGCTCGCCGACTTAGTTAGTCGAGGCTTCCGCAAGAGTAAGAACTCTGCGATAGTGCTCGTAGCCGAGAATCCAGAGACAGGAGGAGCATTAGGCCTTGCCGAGCGAATCAAGCGAGAGTTCCCCGAGTATGATGCCCGTGTTACTATCTTGGGCCATTTGCAGCGCGGCGGTTCACCCACAGCTGCCGATCGAATACTCGCATCGAGGCTTGGGGCTCAGGCCATTGTAGCCCTTACCGAGGGACAGCGTAATGTGATGATAGGCATCAAGAATGGCGAGGTGGTATATGTTCCATTTTCAAAAGCTACAACACATAAACGAAATATCGACAGCCAAAGCATCGACATTGTAAAGATGCTCTCGATATAGGTTGCATTACCTATCCGAGAAGATTAAGTAGAAGAGAGAATAACCAAGCTTAGAGATGAAGATTAGATTCATTGCTTCTCTAATTGTTTCATGCCTGCTCGTTATAGGCACAGCAGTAGCACAGGAGACAAAGAGTAAGAATTTCGATAGAAGTGGTAACGATAGGTTCGCTATTAAGATTCAACCGTTTATGGGTGGTTATATTATGGCAAGCAGCAACCTTAAAGAGATTAACCCGCATGGCCCCACGGGCATCCACCTCGGCATAGAGTTTCCCTCGTCGCAGCAGCGTCCGTGGCAGCAGTATCTGAATAATCCCACGGTGGGCTTGGGCATAAGCTATCTCGACCTCGGGCATAAGACGATGGGCAAGGGTATAGCGATGTATCCGTACATCTTGCTCAACGGCATCCGCACGCCACACTTTAACCTACTCGTTAAGATCGGTTCGGGACTTGCAGCACTAAATCAGCACTACTACAAGACGCTTGACGAGCCTGTACCCAACGAGACATTCTCGACGACGATAAACGCCTATCTCACAGCAGGACTTAACTTCGAGTTCCCCATCACTCGCAACTTTGCGATAAACAGCGAGTTCGGCTTCTTCCACATGAGCAATGGCCGCACCAAGGAGCCAAATAAGGGTGGCAACGTGCTCTATGGTGGCGTAGGCCTTGTGGCAACGATAAACCCTGTCGAGGAGGAGCGCGAGCCTATCACCTTCCCCGACCTGCCGTACAATTGGAGCCTGAATGTCACAGCCTCATCGGGCATTCACGCGGCTGACCGCACCGACCCGCACCGCTTCCTAATCCTCACGCTGCACGTCGGAGCGATATACAGCACCTGCAATTGGCACGGCATAGGCTTGGGTGCCGACCTATTCTACAACGACGCGATAGGCAACCCCGAGACCAATCGTGGCATGTATGTCACAACGACGGATAAATGGCGCAGGATGCGTGGTGGCCTCTCCATAAACAACGAGTTCAAGTTCGGAAACTTCACCGCAATAGTCGATTGGGGCGTATATCTCTTCAACCCCGTGCGCAACCTCTACGATAGCGACCACCCTATCTATGGGCGTGGGCCTCGACCGCTCTTCTACAAGTCGGGAGAGGTGGGTGTCGATGAGGCATTCCACTACATACGCTTCGGCGTGAAGTATCGCGTATTCGACAACCTCTATCTGCAAGCCATAGCCAAGACCCATCTGCACATCTGCGAGCTGATAGAGTTTGGCATAAGCTACCAGATACCATTCCTCAAAAAGAGCAAACGTCACGACGATAGAGTGGTATTCCACCACAGACGAAATTGGTGGACTAAATATCAATAACGGCAACATAACAATATAAATAACAATAAAACAACGCATATAGATGAAGAGCGTAATAGGTATAGGTAATGCACTGACTGATATGTTGGTAAACCTCTCTAACGATGCCGTACTCAACGAGTATGGCCTATCGAAAGGCTCGATGAGTCTGGTCGGTAGCGAGCTGCAAACCGAGATATCGAAGGCGGTGGCCGGCGCACCCCACTCGCTATCGTTGGGCGGCTCGGCCGGAAACACCATACGCTGCATGGCACGATTGGGCACGCGCGTAGGATTTATCGGCAAGGTGGGTAATGACGGCACGGGCGAGTTCTACGAACAGGCGTTGCGCAATATCGGTGTCGAGCCATTCATCTCTCGCTCGGAGCAACGCTCGGGAAAGTGCCTATCGTTGGTATCGCCAGATGGCGAGCGTACGCTTGTAACGCACCTCGGCGCAGCATTGGACATGCACCGCGACGATATAGATGCGGCGATTTTCGACAACTTCGACTGCCTATATGTCGAGGGCTACTTGGTGCAGGACCACGACCTCATAGAATCGACGATGCAGCGCGCCAAGGAGCATGGACTACGCATCGCCATAGACCTCGCTTCGTATAACGTCGTGGAGGAGAACCTCGACTTCCTGCACTCGTTAGTCGAGCGATATGTCGATATACTATTTGCCAATGAGGATGAGGCACACGCCTTCACGGGCGAGACCGAGCCGATAAATGCGTTGCAAGAGATTAGCCGCATATGCGATCTTGTAGTTGTAAAGATTGGTATGCGAGGTGCTCTGATTAAACGTGGAGAGGAGGTTGTGCATGTAGGCATCATGGCAGCCGCAAAGAGAGTAGATACCACCGGTGCCGGCGACTTCTACGCCGCAGGCTTCCTCTCGGCACTCTGCGACGGCCTCGACCTGAGACAGTGTGGCACAATTGGAGCTATCACGGCGGGTAAGGTTATCGA
This sequence comes from Alistipes sp., assembly GCA_045588005.1. Taxonomy (GTDB): domain Bacteria; phylum Bacteroidota; class Bacteroidia; order Bacteroidales; family Rikenellaceae; genus Alistipes. Next base: position 24,064 of record JAZNDK010000078.1, read on the forward strand.
GGTTGTAGGCACAACCTTTGGCGAAGAGGCTTGGCGCGAGATATTCGACCTTTACGCGAAGGTACGCAACGAGCGTTACCTATTCTAAACGATAAACAGGGAGAGCTATGGAGTTTTACTTTATACTTGGGCTTGGTGCTCTTATTATCGCCTTCGTCGTAGGGCGTTTCAGCCACAGCAACAAAGAGTACACCATACGTATCAAGCAGTTGGAGCAGCAACTCGACGAGGCGCATCACGCCGAGGAGAGAGGCTCGGCAGCCCTCTGCGAGCGCGACAAGCGCATCGAGGAGCTACGCGACGAGGTGGCTCGCCTTACCTCCGAGCGCGATGTGGAGCGTGTCAAGGCCGAGAGTGCCGAACGTAGAGTCGAAGAGGAGCGCACAGCCTCACGCGAGGCGCTGGACAAGCAATACGCTACGCTCAAAGCCTCGTTTGAAGAGCAGCTCGCCACACTCCGCGAGATGAACAAACAGCAGGTCGAAGACCAGCTATCGCTTATCAAGGAGCAGATGCGCTCGACATCCGAGGAGGTACTAAAAGCACGCCAAAAGGAGCTTGGCGAGCGAAACGTAGAGCAGGTATCGAAGATTGTAAACCCCTTGGAGGAGAGTATTAAGCTTATGCGCGAGGCCCTGAACGACTCGAAGGAGAAACATCAGGAGGCTCTGCACCGCTTAGACGCTACGATACAGGCCAACATGAAGAATAGCGCGTCGCTCGGCGAGACAGCAGCCCGACTGACACGCGCACTCACAGGCGAGGTTAAGGTGCAGGGTAACTTTGGCGAGCTTAAACTGAAACAGCTCCTCGAGGACCTCGGACTGAAAGATGGCGAGCAGTATTCCTCGCAGGAGCATCTGCGCGACAGCCTCGGCAAGCGCATCAAGGATGACGAGGAGCGAGGTCTTATCCCCGACTTTGTGCTCCACTTCCCTAATAAGAGGGATGTTGTGGTCGATTCGAAGATGTCGTTCACGGCCTACGAGCGATATATAAACTCCGAGGATGGTGCCGAGCAGAGCATAGCCCTCAAAGAGCACCTACGCAGCGTACGAGCACAGGTGGAGCGTCTTGCAAAGAAGGATTACAGCAAATATTTGCAGGAGGGCTACAACAAGCTCAACTTCGTAATCATGTATATCCACACCGAGGGGGCACTAAACCTTGCACTGCTCAACGACACCTCGCTATGGCGCGAGGCCTACGACCGAGGTGTGCTTATCCTTGGGCCACAGACGATGTATATGAACCTGCGCATCTTGGAGCTTATGTGGACTCAGGTGCGCCAGCTGCACAATCAGGAGGAGATGATGCGTGCCGCAAATCAGATTATCGACCGCACACAGGACTTCGCAGCACGTTTCACTGAGGTTGAGAGCAAGATGCACGATACGGTAACGAGCATCAACAAGCTCAAAATCACAACGGGCGAGGATGGCAAGAGCATTATCACCGCTGCCCGCAACCTACTTAAAGCCGGTGCACGCGAGAATAAGAAGAAACGCTCGATAGCCGACCACGAAGAGGTTATGTTCCTTGACGAGGAGAGCTCTCCGCTGCTTGGTGGCGACACCTCTAAGAATAGCAGTTTAGATACCGAGGCATAGCGATAAACCTTCCAATATCTAAAAGATTTGGGGCAGATTAAAAGCATTTACTTTTAACCTGCCCCAAATAGTTTGTAGGTGTAGATTACTTCACGCGCTTAACACCACCGCCGGCCTGCTCGATCTTCTTAGGCTCATCCTTCTTCTCAACAACCTTAACATTGTTGTTTACCTTGAAGTCAGAAGCGGTAGCAGCGGGCTTCTCAGCCTCAACCTTACCCTCCTCCTTAACAGCAGCCTTCTCGTCAGCCTTTACATCTGCGGGCTTAGTGAGGCCGGGAGCAACCTTAGTCTGCTCAGCCTTAGCCTCAACCTCGGCCTTAGCCTCAGCCTTAGGTGCAGGAGCAGCCTCCTCAACAACAGTCTCAACAACCTGAGCCTCCTCAACAGCCTCAGCATCTGCGCTCTTCTGAGGGCCACATGCTACTGCAAAACCGAGCATAGCAGCCACAAACATCAACTTCTTCATAATCTTTCTGTTTTTATAAAATTAAATTAAAGATTTCTAATGCAAATATAAATATTTTATTTTTTCTTTCCAAATCTTACGCCTCGTCTATTCTCCGACAATCGATGCGATTCCCGCTTTTGCGTGCGTGGAGCACTGCTCCCATGCTCATCGAAGAAGTAGCTCTTCTGTCGTCGCTTATCATCCTGAGAACGCGCCACATAGAGCTTCTCACCCGTATAAGGGTCTATACCCGTGTAGAACATCACCGACGAGAGGGTCATCGGCGTAGGTGTAAGGTCCTGAACCTGTTCGAGGTTAAAGTGCAGACGACCAAGCACTTTGCGCGACAGCGACTGCATATCCTCCTCGCGACATCCAGGGTGCGAAGATATAAAGTAGGGGATAAGCTGATACTTCAAGCCCTCACGCCTACAAATCTGGTTGAAACGGCTGTTAAGTCTCTCGAACATCTCGAACGACGGCTTGCGCATAAGACGCAGGACATGCTCCTCGGTATGTTCCGGAGCGACCTTCAACCTACCCGAGGTATGATTCTTAACCACCGTCTCGAAATATGGCGAGTCATCGAAGAGATCGTAGCGAATACCGCTGCCGATAAATGCCCGCTTAATCCCCTTAATCTCGCCAATCTTACGATAGAGTTCCAAGAGGGGATTATGGTCATTATTCATATTTGGGCAGAGCTTGGGGTGAAGGCATGATGGTCGCTTGCATCTGCGACAAAGCTCCTCGTTACGACCGCGCATACGGTACATATTGGCCGAGGGAGCACCCACATCCGAGAGGTAACCCTTGAAGTCGGGCATCTGCACCACACGCTTAACCTCCTCCAATATCGACCGCTCCGAGCGCGAGTTGATAAACTTACCCTGATGTGCCGAGATGGTGCAGAACGAACAGCCACCAAAGCAGCCTCGATGAATATTGACCGAGTGTTTGATCATCTCCCATGCCGGAATATCGCCCTTACCGCGATAACGGGGGTGGGGAGCACGCTCATAGGGGAGGTCGAACGAGTGGTCAAGCTCCTCAGTTGTCAGCGTCGTGTGTGGGGGTGTGATGACAACATAGTCGTCGCCCGAACGCTCGACAAGAGTAGTATCACACTCCATCGTATT
>JAZNDK010000079.1:0-21689 GCA_045588005.1 Alistipes sp.
CGGCATTTAGGGGTTTTGTGGGGTATATGGGTTATGATGGGTTAAAATGGGGGCTGCCCATTTAACTATCTGACCCATCTGACCCATCTGACCCATCTGACCCATAAATGATTGAGAGGCCGAGAATGCCCCCTTTTCACACCAAATTACCTTTTGGTTTTGTATGCCGCACGATAAGACCCACGAGCCATCTTCTGCAACTTACTCTTTATAAGGTTGCGACGCAGAGGCGCAAGGTGGTCGGTGAATACTCGACCCTCGATATGGTCGTACTCATGCTGAATAACTCGCGCAGGCTTACCTGTAAACTCCTCGTCGTGCTCCACGAAGTTCTCGTCGAGGTAGCGCATCTTGATAGATATGGGGCGGCGTACATTCTCGTGTAGGCCCGGCAGCGAGAGGCAGCCCTCCTCGAAGAGTGAGGTCTCCTCGGAGCTCTCGTAAATCTCGGGATTGACAAAGACACGACGATAGTCTGCCAACGAGGGATCCTCCTCGCCCCACGGCGTACAATCGACAATGAAGAGGCGTATATTCTTGCCTATCTGCGGGGCTGCAAGACCTACGCCCTCGGCCTCGTCAAGCGTGAGGAACATATCCTCGACAAGTTTCTTGAAGTCGGGATAGTCTGGCGTGATATTCTCGGACTTGTTACGCAGCACCTGCGAGCCGTAAATAACTATTGGGTATATCATATCTGTAATATCAATTGTTTACATATCTAACGACGACATATAGTCTTGAAGTATGATAGCAGCCGAGACTTTATCGACCAACGACTTGTCGCGACGCGCCATCTTACCTATGCCGCTTTGGAGTATCGTACGCTGCGCCAGCACCGAAGTAAAACGCTCGTCGTAGGCCACAATCCTCTTATCGGGATAGGCGTGACGCAGACGACCCATGAGAGGTGTTATGTAGCGCATCGTCTCCGAGGGCTCGCCGCTCATCTGTCGCGGGTGGCCGACAACAATTGTCGAGACATCCTCGCGCGAGAAGTAGTCGGCAAGATAACGCTCCAGCTGCTTGGTATCAACCGTCTCCAACGGCGAGGCGATAATGCCCAGCGGATCGGTGACGGCTAATCCCGTGCGCTTTGTGCCGTAGTCTATGGCTATGAGGCGTGCCATGTTAGAGTAGCGAGCCTATGAGGTAGCCTATGCCGTAGCCCACGGCAAAGCATACCGCAATGATTGAGGCGACGATGAGCACACGGCGTAGTATCTGCTCTCTGTTCTTCATAGCGGCTATGCCTCCTGAATCTTACGGAAGAGCTCGCGGAACGAGACCTCCTTATCGACCATTGCGCGAAGATCCTCAATCTTAACACGCTCCTGCTGCATGGTATCGCGATGACGTACCGTAACAGTGCCATTCTCCAAGGTCTCGCCATCGACCGTAACACAGAAGGGTGTACCTACTGCATCTTGACGGCGATAACGCTTACCTACCGAGTCCTTCTCGTCATAAACGACGTTGTAGTCATATTTGAGCTCATCGACAATCTTACGAGCCACCTCAGGCATGCCATCTTTCTTAACAAGGGGCAGTACAGCGACCTTCACGGGGGCTAACGCTGCGGGTAGGCGGAGCACTACGCGCTCCTCGCCATTCTCGAGCTTCTCCTCGGTATAGGCTGCCGACATAATTTGCAGGAACATACGATCGACACCGATAGAGGTCTCGACAACATAGGGCACATAGCTCTCGCCACGCTCCGTATCGAAGTATTGTAGCTTCTTACCCGAGTACTCCTGATGACGACCCAAGTCGAAGTCGGTACGCGAGTGAATACCCTCAACCTCCTTGAAGCCGAAGGGGAAGTTGAACTCGATATCGGTAGCTGCATTGGCGTAGTGTGCAAGCTTGTCGTGGTCGTGGAAACGGTAGTTCTGGTCGCCAAAGCCGAGAGCTCGGTGCCATGCCATACGCGTCTCCTTCCACTGCTTCCACCAATCCATCTCAGTTCCGGGCTGAACGAAGAACTGCATCTCCATCTGCTCGAACTCTCTCATACGGAAGATGAACTGACGAGCCACAATCTCGTTGCGGAAGGCCTTACCTATCTGTGCAATACCGAAGGGGAGCTTCATACGGCCCGTCTTCTGCACATTGAGGAAGTTTACGAAGATACCCTGTGCTGTCTCGGGGCGAAGGTAAATGGTGCTCGCACCATCTGCCGTAGAGCCCATCTGCGTAGAGAACATGAGGTTGAACTGACGCACATCGGTCCAGTTGCGAGTACCCGAGATGGGACATACAATCTCACAGTCGAGGATTATCTGCTTGAGCTCGTCGAGGTTGTTATCGTTGAGAGCCTCGGCAAAGCGGGTGTGCACAGCATCCATCTTGACCTTAATCTCCAAGACACGGGGCGAGGTAGCCAGATACTGCGCCTCGTCGAACTTCTCTCCAAAACGCTTCTTGGCCTTCTCCACCTCCTTGTCGATCTTCTCCTGCTGCTTGGCAAGCCAATCCTCAACAAGCACATCGGCACGGTAACGCTTCTTAGAGTCCTTGTTGTCGATAAGCGGGTCGTTGAAGGCTCCGACATGACCCGATGCCTCCCAAGTCTTGGGGTGCATGAAGATTGCCGCGTCGATACCTACGATATTCTCGTGGAGCTTAACCATAGAGTCCCACCAATAACGCTTGATGTTATTTTTAAGTTCAACACCATTCTGACCATAATCATAGACTGCTCCGAGGCCGTCGTAAATCTCGCTCGAAGGGAATATGAAGCCATACTCCTTACAGTGAGCGATAAGCTTTTTGAAGAGTTCTTCCTGTGTCATAACATTATTTCGTTTATATCTCTCTTACTTCATTACCTTTGGCCCGTCTATCTATGTGAGCCAAACAAGTTGCAAAGATAGCTATTTTTCACTAAAAAATCAAACTATCGCAACATAGCTTCGCCACGGAAGCTGAAGTGCGTGCCTCGACCGATTATCACATGGTCCAGAAGGCGTATATCGAAGAGCTCGGCAGCTCGGGCTACGCGTTGTGTAAGTTCCTTGTCGCTATCGCTGGGCATAGGGCTACCCGAAGGGTGGTTGTGAACAAGCACAATCTGCACAGCAAGCAGCTCTAAGGCTCGCTTAAATATCAGACGACAATCGACCACCGTAGCCTGTACCCCACCCTGACTTATACGCACCGAGTCGAGCACACGACCCGACGAGGCGAGGTATATCACCCAGCACTCCTCGTACTGAAGGTTACCAAGCAGCGGACTCATAATGCGTACCACATCGCCATCCGAAGCTATCGTATCGGCCTTAGAGAGCTCGGAGCGTGCCACCCTGCGACCAAACTCCGCGGCAGCCTTCAAGCGCAGTGCACGACTGCGGCCCATGCCCGCAAGCATGCGTAGGCGCGAGAGGTCACACCCTGCAAGTGACTGCAAACTATTTACATCGCCCGTCAAGAGCTCCTCGGCCATAGCCTTGGCACGTTCGTCGGCAGTGCCCTCCATAAGTAGTAGCGCGAGTAGCTCCCCGTCTTCAAGAGCCTCCGCGCCACGAGCCGCTATCTTATCGACAATATTACGCATCGATTATTATTCAAAGTTTCGACTACGAAGTTACACATTTTTTTGCAAACACAAAAAGCTCCGACCGCAAAAGTAGTTACGCTCGGCAACACGCCGACAGTCTAGCGACAAAAAAGCCCTCGTCTAAGAGTGACGGGGGCTCGAAATCTTATCTATCTTATCGAGAATCTTAGCACTACTCTCATCGGTAATCGAGGTGGAGGAACCCTGCGACACCGAGTAGGCTGCTCGCTGCTCGGCCTCCTTCTTCGAGTCGCCCGTGCCATGACCTACTACCATACCATCGACATATACCGCACAGTGGAAGGCGGGATGCGACGAGGAAGCCGAGGTGTCGTGTTCCGTGCGGAACTCTATCGTGTAGTGGTTCTTCTGACACCACTCTATAAGGCGGCTCTTGAAATCGGTCTCGGAGTGAAGCACCTCTTCCAACGAGAGATAACGACCATAGATGTCGTTAATGAGGAGACGGTTGGCAAAGTCGTAGCCCTTATCCAGATAGATAGCACCCATCATCGCCTCGAAGGCATCGCCGTAGATATGTTTGTGGGTGGTGTTACCCACAGCGTTGGATATCACATGCTTATCCAAACCTATGAGAGCAGCTATATTATTGAGCGACTGACGCGACACAATCTTCGAGCGCACCTGTGTCATAAAACCCTCGTCGCGATCGGGAAACTCTATGAAGAGGTAGTCCGAGGTGATGCTCTCGATAACGGCATCTCCCAAGAACTCCAAACGCTCGTTGTTTATATGGCTGCCATCTTCGAGCTCAACCGATGCCGACTTATGAATGAGAGCAAGCTTGTAGAGCTCGATATTATTTGGCAGAAAGCCGAACATATCATCAATAGCTGCATAGAACGCCTTATCGCGGCCATAGCGACGGCGCACAGCACGAATTATCGAATCAAACATAGCTAAAAAAGTATGCAGTATTACTCCGCAACACGGCGGAAGATAACTGTCGAGTTGTGTCCACCAAAACCAAAGGTGTTGCTCAGTGCGGCACGCACCTCACGACTCTTAGCCTTGCCAAGTGTGAGGTCGAGGTTGGCGGGGACCTCCGAATCGAGGTTCTCGACATTTATTGTGGGTGGTATTATACCGCGTGTGATAGCCATGATACAGGCCAAAGCCTCGACAGCAGCGGCTGCGCCGAGCAGGTGTCCCGTCATCGACTTTGTCGAAGATATACTTATGCGGGGCAACTCCTCGCCAAAGACCCTGCCGAGAGCCTTCAACTCGGCAACATCGCCGAGCGGGGTTGATGTTCCGTGAACATTGATATAGTCGATATCCGAGGCCTTCATACCGGCATCGTCAAGAGCCTCCTCCATCGAGATTATTGCACCCTCACCCTCGGGGTGGGGAGCTGTCATGTGGTGGGCATCGGCCGACATACCGCCACCGGCCACCTCGCAGTAAATCTTTGCACCACGACGCTTGGCGTGCTCATACTCCTCCAAGACCAAAGCAGCAGCACCCTCGCCCATAACAAAGCCGTCGCGATCGCGATCGAAGGGTCGCGATGCATGCTCTGGGTCGTCGTTGCGCGTAGAGAGGGCCTGCATCGAGCTGAAACCTCCCACTCCTGTCTGGATAATGGGAGCCTCCGCACCACCCGTAACGATCACATCGGCCTTGCCCAAACGGATAAGGTTGAAGGCGTCGATAATAGCATGGTTCGACGAGGCACATGCCGACGTCACACTGTAATTGGGGCCCATAAAGCCATACTTCATGGCTATATGTCCGGCAGCAAGGTCGGCAATCATTCGAGGTACAAAAAACGGACTAAACCGAGGGAGTCCTCCTCCCTTGGCATAGTCCATACACTCATCGAAATAGGTCTCGATACCGCCGACACCCGAACTCCATACCACGCCTACGCGACGACGATTAACATCCTCGCCCAAAGCTGCATCTTCGGTAGCCTCCGTTGCAGCAACAAGCGCGTACTGGGCAAAGCGGTCATACTTACGAACCTCCTTACGGTCGAAGTAACGAGCCCAATCGTAATTTTTTATTTCACAAGCAAAACGAACCTTAAACTGAGAGGCATCGAAATGGGTGATTGGCCCTGCGCCACTTACACCTGCCTCGAGATTACGAAAATACTCTTCAACACTGTTTCCAAGCGGATTGATAGTACCGACACCGGTAACTACTACTCTGCGCAACTCCATTACCCTCTGTCCTCAGTTTATATTCGATAACTTGTGAAACGATGATTCTCTATTACTTGTGAGCCTCGATGTAGCTGATAGCATCGCCCACGGTCTGAATCTTCTCGGCGTCTGCATCGGGAATCTGAAGATCGAAAGCCTTCTCAAACTCCATGATGAGCTCTACCTGATCCAAAGAATCAGCACCAAGGTGTGCAGTGAAGCTTGCTTCGGGCACTACCTCTGTCTCCTTAACGCCCAACTTGTCAACGATGATCTCGACAACTTTTGACTGAATTTCTGACATAATAAATAAGTTTTAGTTAAACATTATAGTAGTAATAATCTTCTACTGTAATTTTAGCCCCGAGGCACATTTTTTTCTCGGAACGGTACAAAAGTAACACTTTTTTTATTATCTTTGACATTATGACGCAAAAATTTTATTGACAATTTCACAACAACATATATTAACTAACTTAAAATCATCAATTTATGAATCTTTTGCTAATTTCCAATTCCACCAATGCCGGTGAGCCTTACTTGAAATATCCCATTGGCGAGATTGCAAAGACTCTCGAAGGCGTTAAAGAGGTTGTCTTTATCCCCTATGCCGCTGTCACCTTCTCTTACGACGAATACGAGCGTAAGGTTCAGGAGCGTTTCAACGAGATAGGCATCAAGGTAAACTCTATCCATCACGCCCTCAACAAGCGCAACTTCATACGCCACGCCGAGGCTATCGTCATAGGTGGCGGTAACACCTTTGCTCTGCTGAAGAAGATGCAGGAGGAGGATCTTCTCGATATGATCTTCCGCCGCGTTAAGGCCGGTGTTCCCTACGTCGGCTGGTCAGCAGGTAGCAACGTCACCTGTCCTACGATATGCACAACAAACGATATGCCTATCGTGCAGCCCGAATCGTTCCGCGCTATCGGTCTTGTATCGTTCCAGATTAACCCCCACTACCTCGATGCAAATCCCGAGGGCCATGCCGGCGAGACACGCGAGCAGCGCATCCTGGAGTACTTGGAGGCTAACCGCAGCCGCTATGTCGTAGGTCTTCGAGAGGGTTGTATGCTCCGTTTGAAGAACGACTCTATCGAGCTTATCGGCAACCGCCCGATGCGCATCTTTAAGAAGGGCCAGCCCACCTACGAGGTTCAGCCCGGCCAGAACATCGAGTTCCTTATCAAGCGCAATAAGTAGAGTGCAATGAGTGGTCTAAGCACCGCCCTTATTGGCGGTCGTGGCGAGGATGCTGCCGTAGAGTGGCTTCGAGAGAGAGGTTTCTATATTGTCGAACGCAATTGGCGTATCGGCCATCTCGAGATAGATATTATCGCCGAGAGATTTGACACCATGCACTTCGTCGAGGTCAAGACACGCCACCTCGGAGGATGGCAGTCGCCCTTCGACAGTATCGACGAGCGCAAGCGTCGTGCACTGCGTCGTGCCGCCATGAGCTACGCCTCGACACATCGTATGCGTCACGAGTTACAGTTCGACCTTATCGCCGTAACTGTGGATGACCACGAGCAGATGACAATAGACTATACCGAGCATATCTTATAGCTCGGTATAGCGTAAAATTAGTATTAGCCGAGACCAACGCCTCGGCTAATACTAATTTATTCTACACAGAGTAGTGTTCCTAAGCAATAATTTAGTATCTTTGTCATACTTTATCTAAAAGAGATAGAAGATGGGGATATATAATATAGGTATGTGGCTCTATGAGCATGGCGTTGCCTTAGCATCGCACCGCAACCTCAAAGCTAAACAGTGGAGCGAGGGTCGCCGTAATATATTTAGGCGTATGGCCGACACCATCGACCCCGAGAGCAAGATTGTATGGGTACACTGCGCCTCGCTCGGAGAGTTCGAGCAGGGTCGCCCCGTCATCGAGCGCATCAAAGAGCTACGCCCCGATGTCAAGATTTTGCTCACCTTCTTCTCGCCCTCGGGCTACGAGATTCGCAAGAACTACGCAGGGGCAGACCATATCTTCTATCTACCGATAGACCGCCAGAGCTACGCCCGACGTTTCTTGGACATAGTGCGCCCCGTAGCTGCGCTCTTCATAAAGTACGAGTTTTGGCACAACTACCTCGCCGAGCTACATCGAAGAGAGATTCCAACATATGTCGCCTCGGCGATATTTCGTCGCGACTCGATATTCTTCCGCCCATGGGGTGGAGCATGGCGTCGTGCACTGCGCTGTTTCAATGCTCTCTATGTGCAGAACGAGGAGTCCAAGGCTCTGCTTGCCGAGCTTGGCATTGAGCGCGTAACGGTAGCCGGCGACACACGCTTCGACCGCGTGGCATCCATTGCGCGTGCAGCGCGACAGATACCCATCATCGAGCGATTCAAGGGCTCGGCACGCCTCTTTGTGGCGGGCTCGACATGGGGACCCGACGAGGAGATACTTATCACTCTGATAAACCAAAATCCCGACATCCGCTTTGTCGTAGCACCCCACGAGATGAACGAGGGGCGTATAAATAGGATTATCGAGGCGGTAAAGGGCGGGGCGGTGCGCTACACCAATCTCGACGATAAGAGCGACACAAGTGGAGTGCAGGTGCTTATTTTGGATACCGTAGGCATACTCTCTTCGGTATATGGCTATGCCGAGTGGGGATATATCGGAGGTGGCTTTGGTGTGGGCATACACAACACATTGGAGGCCGCAACATTTGGCCTGCCCATAGCCTTTGGCCCGAAGTATCAGAAATTCAAAGAGGCAAGAGAGCTAATAGCCATAGGCGCGGCACACAGTGTGACGAGTGCCGAGGAGCTATGCGAGTGGTTTACACCCTTGCGCGACGATGAAACACTCCTAAGCTCGAAACGCGAAGCGGCACGCCGATACACCGAATCAAATTGCGGTGCAACAGAGCTTATAACCACGGAGATACTATCGCACATCGACTAAGCAACACTCCGCTACAACAGATAATGGGGCCGACTAAATATTGTAGTCAGCCCCATCTCTTATAAGGTTTGCAACAACGCTCTACAACGCTCTGCGCACCTCGCTGCGTGTAAGAGCATCGGACTCAGCCTCGGCCTTAACCTCCTCGGGGATAGTCTCGTTCACATAGACACTAACAACGCTTATGCTCTCCTCGCTTTCCAATGTGAGCTGGCTGCCATCCTCCGAGACGCTATACTTATAGATAGTCTCCCAGGGCGAGCCATCGGAATATACCCCGCTAAGCAAACCGTCATTAGCGATATATGTACCACCATAGTAGGCATAGGTGAGGGTATATACCTGCTGGTACATCTCGAACGTACCATCCTCGTTAAACGCAATATATACATCGAAAACGGGGCTCTCATTATTCCAACTCTCGATACGCCACTCCTTAACGATAGCCTTAGACTTTTTACTATCTTCCTTATCGCCATCGCAGCCAACAACAAAGATAAGAGCAATAAGCAACAGCGACCATATTTTAAGATTCTTCATAATATTATCTCCTTTACTTAATAGTTTTAACGATTACAACCAGCCGGCAGCATCCTCGACCATACCACTGCTACCTACCGTAAGACCCTCGCGCACGATAAGCGCAAACTCCTTATCGATAGCCATACCGCCGATAAGCTGACCGCCACCAACTGACGTGCCTCCTGCAACCATCGATACGGTAACGCTGCCCGAACCGGGCTTAGTACATGTCATAATAAGCTTATCGCCAACCATACGATGCTCCAAGATACCGAGCTTCTGGCAGGTCTCCTCCGAGATAGTATATTTCGATAGAACCTTCATAGTAAGCTCGCCATCGCCCATATACTTATTAAAGTCGATGATAACCTCCTGATTTACAGGGATAGGAATACATGCTGTGCCGCGAATACCCATCAACAGACGATAGGCATCCAACTTACCTGTACCCATCTTACCGCGATAGTTCGTCAGATTCATCGTGCTACCGTTACTCTCGTTACGCTTCGAGCCCGTAAGCATCGAATCGAACTCGTTTACCGAGGTGAGCAAAAGCGACTTAAACTCGCCGAGTGTGTAGCTGCGACCCAAATCCAAGGCATACGATAGACCCAAAGCGGCAATACCCGATACATGGGGGCAAGCCTGCGATGTGCCCTGCATATAGCCATACTCGCCATTAAGAACTGTCGAGAGGATACAGCCATACTCAATAATCTGGCTCTGACCGATAACAAAGTACTCGCCGCCCGGGGCTGCCACATTACAACCGCGATCGTAGCATGTGTAGTAAGCAGGAAGACCATCGGGAGCATACGACGTAACGGCGATATAGTCGTTGAACGCCGCAGGATAGCCCGCCATAGGCGTAGCCTCGTTGCCGGCTGCAAAGATAATCAGACCACCATCAAGAGCGTCGCAGTTCTTCTCGCCTGCAAAGTACTGCAAAGCCTGATACTCCACCGATGTCAAGCCCGACATGAAGAGAGCATCGTTTGCCACATTGCCGGGCTTGAAGCCCCACGAACACTGCAAAATCGAAGCTCCGCGGTCTGCCGAGTATTCGATAGCACTTGCGGTGCTTTTAAGACCTGCGGTCTTATCGCCCGACATAATCTGTGCAGAGAATACACGAACACCATCAGTGCCGTCGCCCGAACCACCGGCAATACCCGAGATACCCTCGGCATTGTTGCTTGTGGCAGCGATAATACCCGCAACGTGAGTACCATGATCATCGCCCGTAGTCCAAAGAATACGACCCATATTATCGGCAAAGTTGTAACCATAGATATCATCAACATAGCCGTTCTCGTCATCATCGACACCTTCTGCGCCGTTGAGCTCGGCTTCGTTTACATGCATGCTATTCTTCAAGTCGGGGTGAGTGTGACATACGGGGGCATCGACAACGGCCACGATGACATCCTTTCTACCACGAGTAAGCTCCCACGCGGGAATCACGTTGATATCCTCACCGGCCAACGCTGTGGGATAGATGCTCTCCAAGCCCGTGTTGTGAATACTCCACTGCATAGGCGAGTAGGGATCGTCGAAGGGTAAAGACTCCGAACGAGTAGTTGCAAGCGACGCTTGATCGAAACGTATAGCCTCGCTCTCGGGGCGCACAATCTCCATACCGAACTCTACGCGCTCGACGCTCTCGAGCTTCGCAAAGCTTCGAGCCACTCTCTCCAAGTCTGCATCCTTGGGAAGACTCACTGCATACCAGCGATCCATGCCCAATGCTCGCTTACGCTCCGCATTGACCTTCATGTTGAAGACAGGCTCGATACCGTAAGCACCAAACTCATCGGCAACACTCTCTATATCGGTCATAGCCACACGCGTAGCAGACTCAACACCCGAGAGTAGCTCGACGCTCGGCTCAGAGACATAGAGGATAAGCTCGCCCGCAGTAGCAGACTCAACGCCATTTACAAACTTCTGGGCTATCATCGCCTCCTCAGAGGTAACGACTCCCTGATCGACCGTATCGCGCATACACGACGCTGCAAGCAACGACACAAGTGCGAAGAGAAAAATTTTAGATTTGTTCATATATTCTTGTAATTTTATGGTATTACTATCTTCACAGGCGACAAAACACAAGTCCCAACGTGCGAAGTTAATAATTTTTTCTCAATAATCAAACGTATAGCTCAATAGTGCATATCATTCGCTCAAAAAAAGGCCACGAATGTAAAGTACCAAAAAGCACTATCCATCCGTGGCGCAGATTAAAGCGTGGCTAATACGACCTCTTACAACATAGGCTCAACATCAGCCGCTACACGCGTACCATTACCCTCAGCCTTGACATCCTCGGGGATAATGGTTGTCTGATAGACACCCTCGATAGATACATCCTCCTGGCTATACATCGTAAGCGTAGAGCCATCGCCCGAAATACCCACCTTGTAGCCACTCTTCCAGTTGCTACCATCGGCATAAGTACCCGTTATAATATCTCCAGAAATGTTGTATTTACCACTAAACTTCACGAAGCTAAGATCATAAATCTGCTGGAAGAGCTCGTAGCTGCCATCCTCGTTAAAGTCGATATAGACCGTGAAGGGTGCATCAACACCACCCCACGTTACCAACTTCCACTCGTTATAGATCTTCTCTATACCCGCCATGGGCTGCTTTGACTCGCTGCCGTCGCAGCTGCTCATAGCTACAAGTACAAGAGCCATCAACGACCATATCTTCAAATTCTTCATAATATCTGCTTTTTAAGGTTTCTACTCTACTACAACCAGCCCTCTGTATTGTTATTTACACGCGAAACGAGAGCGATCTCCTTCTGCACCTTCATACCACCGATGGTCTGACCACCACCAACGAAGCTGCCTCCTGCAACGAAGTTCATGGTGACAACACCGCAGCCGGGCTTAGTACAAGTAAGGATAAGCTTATTACCAAACACCGTATCATTTATGATACCGAGGCGAGTGCGTACATCCTCCGGAATAACATACTCTCTAAGAGCTGTCATGCTGAGGTTGCCATCGCCGCAAATCTTGTTGATGTCGATCTCGATCTCCTGACCTACGGTTGTTGCAACACATGTAGCACCGCGTACATTCATAATTGCAAGGAAGGCATCCAAACGGCCTGTACCCATCTTACCCTTGTACGAAGCAAGGCTGAATGTGCCACCATTGTTAGCGTGAACCTTAGTGCCTGTGAGATATGAGTCGATATCGACCACCGACGAGGTCAAAATCTCGGTAAGCTGAGCACTTGTAAGCTTGATACCATTCTCAACGGCATACGACAAAACAAGAGCTGCAACACCCGAAACATGAGGACATGCCATCGATGTACCCTGCATATAGGCGTAATCTTCGTTATAGGGAGCACCAGTAACAACATCCAATACATCCGAGGGAACCGTCGAGAGGACACAGCCTGCATCGACATACTCGTAATTGCCATTCTTCCACAGAATGTAGAACTCGCCACCCGGAGCAGCAACATTACAACCTACGTTATAGTTGGTGTAGTACGAAGGAAGACCATCTGCGCTATAAGATGTTACCGAGATAAACTCGTTGTAAGCACCAGGGTAGCTCGCCTTAGGCGTTGCCATATTACCCGCAGCAAAGATCACAACGTTACCCGACATTGCCGAGCAACCCGACTCTGCTCTGAAACGCTGGAAGGCCTGATACTCTATCGAGTAGCCACTGGTATATTCGGCATCCGACTGAGGACCGTAGTTAGGATCTACATCCGACTCGTAGCCCCAAGAGTTCTGCAAGATACAAGCACCCATATCGGCAGCATAGTCGGCAGCCATAACCGTACCAAGGAGACCACTTGATTTGTCACCGCTGAAGATCTGACACGACATGATACGCACGCCATCGCCATTACCCGAACCACCGGCAACACCCGATACACCGATACCGTTGTTGTTTACAGCTGCAATAGTACCTGCAACGTGTGTACCGTGACCTGAATCGCTCTCCGAAGCATTCCAAGTGATATTACCATCACCCGTAACAGTATTGATACCGTAGATATCATCCACAAAGCCATTACCATCGTCATCAACGCCCGCAGCACCATCTCTCTCGGCAGCGTTTACCCACATATTGGCTTTAAGGTCGGGGTGATCGTAGAAGACACCCTCGTCAAGCACGGCAACAACAACCTCGGGGTTACCCGTAGTATATTTCCAAGCCTCGAATGCGCTGATATCAGCACCCTCAACAGGGGTATTTGCACCATAAAGGTTTACATCTGCGCGGTTATCATAGTGCCACTGCAAGGGCAAGTTAGGATCGTCAAAGGGCATATTCAATGCACGGCTCTGAACAGCACCCTGCTTCAAAGGCGAAGCCTGCAAGCGAGGATTCTCGATACGCGAGTTGTACTGGATACGGCTAATCTCGGGTAGAGCAGCAAACTTGCGAGCTACGCCTTCAAGATCGCTATCCTCGTCGAAACGAACTACATACCAACGATGCAAACCCAAAGCTATCTTCTTATCGGCATTCATCGCCATATTGAAGATAGGCTTGATTGACTCTGCACCAAGCTCGTCGGCAAGAGCGTCGAGAGCCGAGTTACCTGAGCGCGTATCACTTCTACCGCTAAGAATCTCATCTGCAACATCCTCATTAACATAGATAAGCAACTCGCCATCGATAGCTCCATCAGGCGAATTTACAAACTTTCCGGCCTCAGCTACATCCGTAGAAGGCGCAACACCCTCATCAACAAGGTCGTGAACACACGACGTTGCGAAGAGCGCGACCAGAGCAAACAAAAGAATTTTAACCTCTCTCATAATAAGTCTATTAAAGTATTTATAATCATTCTCTACAATCCCCCCACTCTCAAGTGTGAAAGGTATCAACTCCTCAGCGATGCAACCCCAAAGAGCTATATTCATAAACTCATAGCTACCAGAGCCGCCAAAGACAACACTATACACACTATTTCAATTTGCAAAGTTAATGATTTTTCACAAACAGACAAATAATATAGCCATTATGCGAGCTAAAAAAGATATTTTATTTGCATAGATTCATATTTATACAAAATATCTGCCTCTCAAAGGATTTATAGCACTCTTATAGACGATAAAAGAATAAAATGCCTAAAAGATACTCAACGCCGACGTATGGATATAAAAAGCAAGCGAGCTGCCCCTTCCGGTGCAGCTCGCCATAGAGTCTATTCTCGCAAATTAGCGAACCTGAGCGTTGTGCTTGTACTCGCGTACGGGAAGCTTACCCTCGTACTTCTCAGCCTTAGCGTTTGAGTAACGCAAACCGGCGTTGAGCTCGGGAACGAGAGTTGCCTTACGTGCCGACTTAACAGCAGCCTGCTCGGGAGTCTCGGGAGTCTCGGGAGTCTCGGGAGCCTCCTCTGCGGGAGCAGCCACGAAAGTAGCCTCGGGAGAGAATGCAAATGCAGTGCCAACAGGGCTGCCATCATCAAGGTTGAATACCAAGCAACCGAAGTATGTGCTAAGAGTTGCAGGTGCATTGTTCTCATCCAAAGTAACAACCATGTTATCAACTGAAGAGAAGTCCTTATTTACAGAGCTGAAGTAACCATAAGCCTGAGTACCCTCATCGTTATAGTAACCATAAAGCTCACCGAACAAAGGCTCATTCTGACCATCGAACATACCGTTGAAGGTAAGAGTCTTCTTCTCGGTATCAACAGCACCGAAGAAAGGAGTGCCGTCGAAGCCTGTCATGTGCATAAAGCATGTGCCTGCCTCGTAACCACCTGTAAGAGTCACAAGAAGCTCATTCTTGCCCTCAGTAAGAACATAGTCACCTAGAGTGAGCTCGCCCGAGTAAGGCATAGCATGATCTACGCGATAGTACTGAGTCTTACCATATACAGTGCGGATAGCTACGATAGCTGTTGCAGAAGAACCCGACATGAAATCCCAAGGACCGGCGATAACGTAACCATTAGCTACGATATTTGCGATGTAGGGAGAGAAGTCAGAACCGTAGTTATCAACAATCTGCTGCTCGGTAAGCGTCGTACCCTCAACCGAAGAGGTGTCGCCCAACCATACATTGAGACCCATGATCTCCACGGCATTACCCTCGATAAGAAGAGCAGCCTTGTAATCAGCGGGGAACTGTGCATCGTAATCGGCGTTACCGGTAAGAGCAGCAACAGAGTCAAGAGCAACAATGAAGTCACCATTGGGAACCTCAGTTGCGCATGCGGGGAAGTAGAAGCGTGTAGAAGAAGCCTCATCTACCTGAGCCTCACCGTTACCATAAGGAACAGCTACGACAGTGTAGATACCTGTCTCCATCTCAAACTTCCAAGTGCTCTCCGAAACCGGAGCCTCGTAGATAAGTACATCCTCACCCAAAGAGTCATTTACAATACCATCAACAGTCTCAGTTGCATCCAAAACAGCACCCTCAACGATAGTGAAACGGTAAGACTCTACGTCAGCACCGAAAGTGAAGTCGATAACAGCCGAAGCGGTCTCGTTGTCAGCCTCGATGATGATACCAGCATAAGCCGACGAAATAGAGTAGTCGTTGAGCGAGAAGCCGGGCATTACCACAGCGAACAAACCAGACTGGTTAGCGTAGTTACCACGGCCATCGGGAATGTGCCACATAATCGACTGAGGAGCAAAGGTGATAAGACCCTTAGCCTCATCATAGTAGCCATACATAGGCGTATTCTCGTCAGCATAAACCGAAGCAAGGTAGAAATCTACGGGACCATCGCCTGTTTTTACGTCAAGCTTGAAACCAAGCCAGCTCGAAGGAATCTCAACATTGCCGGTAGCAGGATCGATGATGAACTCAACATAACCCGGAGTTGTGTAAGTCATATCGCCGGGAACACCACCGATGATATTTGCACAGTTAGTGGGTGAGAAGGGCTCGATCATACGGAAACGAGTAGGCTCAAGACCGTGCTGAGCAATGGGCACCTCGATAACGGCACCTGCACCACTACCATACATAGGACCGAGGAAGTCATCACGGTAAAGACCTGTACCGATTACGTTCCAAGGCTCAGCGATACCGATAGAGAAGGTAGCCTCAGAGATACCATACTTAGAAGCCTCATTCTGATCGAGCTGAAGAACAATCTTGTACTGCTCGCCGGGAGTAAGCTTCTTACCGTCGAAAGTGATCTTAAGAGAAGCCTCGTCAGAGCCGGCAGCGAAGTTTACGCTCTCAGCAACAGTGAAGAAGCCCGAAACGCCTGCTTCAGTAACCTCCTGGCTACGAACCAAGATGCTAGCATCAGCATTAGCCACAAGACGCTTAACAGCGATAGTTGCCTGTGTATCCTCAGCCGTTACAACGATAGCCGATGTATCGGCGAAATATACACCCATATTCTGATCGTACTCGCCGGGAGTCCAATCGTTATTGTCGCACGCAGTGAATGCCATGGCACCTACGGCAACAAGAAGCAGATATATAAACTTAAAGTTTTTCATATTCTATTGTCTTTTTTAGTTTCTACTCCTCAAGGGTAATAGGATCCCATGCCTGCGAAGGATTGGGGTTATTTACCTTGATACCGAGGTTAATCTGAGTCTCGCCCTGAGGGATACAGTATGTCCACCAAGCAAGACGGCCATTTGTTCTGAAGCGACCATCAACATCGAAGTTAGTGCCCTTGTAAGCTGAATCGATAGCGCGGTCAAGACGCTTCAAGTCGTACATGATGACACCCTCACCCCAGAACTCGATGCTCTTCTGGAAGAGAATCTCGTCGAGAATATCCATAGTAGGACAAACATACTGAGGATCACGATTAGCCATGAACTGAGTAAGAAGCAGCCAACCGGCGTTATCGCCCTGAGTGTGAAGCGTAGCCTCCATCTCGATAAAGTACATCTCCTCGGTACGCATCAAAGGAAGAGTCGAAGAACCTGCTACCATGTAGTCGTTACGCTCGCCCTGAGCAGGACGGAACTTGAAGTTGGTGTAGGGAGCAAATGAATCGAACTCGCCCTCATCCTTGATAAGAGTGTAGGGAGCAAACTGTGCAAAAGTGGTTTCAGGACCCTTAACAATCTTCTTACGGAAGTCTGTGTTCGAGAGACGCTCGTAGTGCTGACGGTTAAGACCGGGCTGAGACAAAGGACCGTAACCATAAGCAGCCTCGGGCGACATGTGAGCAGCAAACTGGAAGAGATTGTTGATGATAGTATCGGTGCTCTGTACCAATGCCCACATCCAAGATGAAGCCATAGAGTTGAAACCTACTGTGGGGTTAGTCCACTCGTACTCCGTCATGATAGCACCACCGTGAGCGTCGATAGACTTACGAGCATACTGAGCAGCCAAAGCATAAGCATCATTACCCTCGGGAAGCTCACCTGAGAGACCATCGGTGAAACCACCCAACCACATGTAAGCACGAGCGTACAAACCGTAAACTACGGCCAACGAGGGCTGAGTAGGAGACTTGGGAACGAACTCTGACAAAGCAGCCTCGGCAGCTTTAAGGTCATTGAAGATGAATGTGAACATCTCCTCACGAGTAGCACGGGGGTTATTCTTAGCACCCTCCTCATCCAAAGTCTCATCTACGACAGGCACTGTAAGACCCTGAGCCTCGAGAACACCTGCCTCATAAGCTTTGTTGTTGGGAGCCTCAGCGTAGAGGGGCTCGAACATACGAGCAAGGTCGATGTAGAACATGGCACGGAAAGTCTTAGCCATACCTACATAGTGCTGCAAAGACTCCTCCTCGCTACACAAAGCGATGATATCGTTACAGCTCTTAATCTGAGGATAGTAGTTGTACCAAACGTGCTGCGAAAGAGCAGAGTTAGGAGCATATCCCCAACCATACTGTGCAGCATAGAAACGGTTGTATCCGGGAGGGTTGCCAAGCAACCAACCGTTACATGCGATAATCTTACTTGCGTGGTCGTTATAACAACCTACTGAGTGGTAGCCAAAGTCGGTGTGCTCCCAGCCAGATACATAGGTGAGCATACCAGAAGGGATACCCTTGAAAAGGCTCTCTGCCATTACCTCCAACTGGCCGCCCATAAGCTGGCCCTCAGTGATAGTACCCTCCTTGGGGAAGGTCTCTCTGATACAGCCGCTAAGTGCTACAAGAGCACAGAGGCCTACGGCTGCAGTCTTAAATATATTATTTACTTTCATATTCTTAGTTCCTTTCTATTAAAATTAGAATGTCAAGGTTACACCACCTGAGATAGTACGGATGGGCGAATAGTTGGTATTACCCGTACCACGAGGATCAAGACCCTTACGCTTTGACCAATATACTACGTTGTCACATGCAACATATACACGGAGGTTAGAGATCTTGTTATTCCACCACTTAGCGGGGAATGTATAACCCAAGTTGATATTCGAAATATTCAAATAGTTAGAGCTGATAAGGAAGCGGCTTGATGTTGAAGTAGTGTACTGATCAGCAAACTGGAAACGAGGAATCTGCGAGTTGGGATTCTCCTTCGTCCAAGCCTTCAACAAATCAACGTGGTAGTTCTTACCAGATGTTGCAGATGTGGGCGACGACATGTAGCCTGCATAAGCGCCATCATAAACCTGACCACCAAGCTGATAATCAAATGCGATAGAGAGGTCGAAGCCGTAAGCATACAAAGTAGTACCGAAACCACCGAATACAGTAGGCATCGAAGTACCGAAGAGCTTCTTAGACTTGTTATCCGACGAGATGTTAGAGTAGTCTGTTACAGTACCCCAAACGCGCTCACCTACGAGGTTGTCGTTCTCGTCGTACTCACTCTGATCCTGATACCACTGTGACTCACCGTTATCGCTAACACCTGCATACTCAGGAATGAAGTATGTGCTCAAAGGAAGACCCTCGGCAATGAATGTGCTACCGCTTACGAAACCGTGGTAACCATCAACCTTAAGATCCTTACGAGAATCGGGCAACTTCAATACCTTATTCTTAACCCAAGTTACGTTAGCATTGATTGACCAAACAACGTCGCGTGTGCGGATAACGTCGCCGTTCAATACAACCTCGATACCGGTATTCGACATATCACCGATGTTATCCCAGTATGAAGAGTAACCAAGTGAAGGAGTTACAGGAACCTGGAACAACATATCTGTTGTCAAACGGTAGAAGACATCGATACTACCGCTCAAGCGATCGTTCCACAAACCGAACTCAACACCGGCGTTGATGTTGGTGTTAGTCTCCCAAGTAATCTCGGGGTTACCCTTAGCACCAAAGATAACCGAAATACCACCGTTACCGTCGTTTACTACCGAGTAGAGGTCGGTGTAGCGGTACATACCGATATTATCGTTACCCTGCGAACCTACCGAAGCCTTGAGCTTCAACATGTTGAATACAGGAGCATTGAACCACTGCTCGCGGCTCATAATCCAAGCGATACCTGCTGACCAGAAGTTACCCCAGCGGTGATCGGGATGGAAACGAGATGATGCATCACGACGATAAGAAGCCGATGCGTAGATACGGCCATCATACTCGTACTGAGCACGGAAGAAGTAACCCTCGTTTACATACTCACCGAACGATGAACCAACAGAATTCATATCGACAACAGCACCGTTAAGCTCGAGGTTGTCGGTGTTGAAGATGTTAGACTTAGCACCCGACAAAGAGTAAGAACGGAGGTTATAGGTCTCGTGACCGAGCAACAAATCGAGGTTGTGCTCGTCGTTAGCACCGAACGATACGTTGTAGTTCAACAACTGCTGCAAGTTGTGGTTGTATGAACGTTGGTGAGCCTTAGAAACAACACCGCCGTTAGTTACAAACTGACCGTAGTAGGGGTTGCTCATGCTTGTTGAACGAGTCTCGTCGATAGTCACTGCACCGTTAAGAGTAAGCTTCAAACCGGGCATGAAGATAAAGTCAGCGAAACCGTTTACAGAGAATGCGTTACCCTCTGAGTTAGACTGATCCAACCAGATAAGCTGCAAGGGGTTAGCCTGTGAACCAGAGAAGCGTGTAAGACCCCAAACCGAACCGTCACCAGAGTCATATACGTCCCAACCGTGCTCATCCTTCATAATGTTCTTCTCTCCATCGCGTACATATACGGGATAGATAGGAGCGGTATCAGCAGCAGCCGAGAATACGTCGGCAGTAGTGCCATCACCCTCGTTAGATGAAGAAGCACCGTTCCAGTCGAAGCGAGTGTAGCTCATGTTAGCACCAACCTTCAACCACTTCTTAGCCTGATAGTCAGCACGCAAACGAGCTGTCCAACGCTCCATATCCGAACCGTCGGTAATACCTGTGTTATCCAAGTAACCAAACGATGCAAAGAAGTTAGACTTCTCGGTAGCACCTGCGATGCTTACGTTGTACTCCTGACGGAATGAGGGATCATAAAGCTCATCCATCCAGTCGTCGGGCTGCAACCAGTACTCCTGATCCTTGTAAGAGAACTTACGACCAAGTGTAGCGTTGGGGTTGAGCTTGCCGTTAGTACCGATAAGCTGCTGACCTGCGGGAACTGTATATACATTGTAACCAAGACCACCCTCGCCATTTGATGTGAGGCCGCTGGCAGCTACATTGTGAGCAGTTGCGGGATCGTAGCCATTGTCCATGTAGTAGTTCTTCAAAGCGGCATAGTGCATCTCGTAGTACTGACCGGGATCCTTCGCGTAATCATATAATTGACGCGCGCGCATGTTTACACCCCACTTAGCATCGAAGTTTACACGAGCATCACCAGCCTTAGCACGCTTTGTGGTAACCATGATGACACCGTTAGCACCACGAGCACCATAGAGGGCGTTAGATGCAGCATCCTTCAATACGGTCATCGACTCGATATCGGCCATGTTAAGGTTGTTAAGGTCACCCTCGTAAGGTACACCATCGACAACCCAAAGAGGCGCGCTACCCGCGTTGATTGAACCGATACCACGAATGGTAATCGAAGGCTGTGAGCCGAGCGCACCCGAACCCTGTGTTGTCTGAAGACCTGCCACCTTACCTGCAAGGGCGTTAGCAACAGACGATGACTGCGTCTTGAGCAGCTCATCTGACTTCAACACGGCAGCCGAACCTGTAAAGGCCTCCTTCTTGGCAGTACCGAAGGCCTGCACGATAACCTCCTCGATCTGCTCCGAATCGGCAAGCAGAACGACATCGATAGTCGTGCGACCTGCAACTGCTACTGTCTGAGGCTGCAAACCGAGGTACGAGAATACCAAGTTCGCATCAGCAGGAGCTGCGATCTCATAATAACCGGCAACGTCGGTAGTAGCACCGCGAGATGTTCCCTCGACTACAACCGCTGCTCCGATGACCGGCGCACCGGTCTCATCGGTCACTGTACCGGTAACACGCTGACCTTGTGCATATGCGCCGAAGCAAGCAAAAGTCAGAGCCGTAATCACTGATAGTACAACTTTTCTAACCATAAGCATTAGTTTTAAAAATAATAAAGTTTCATAAAAGTTTTCTAAGCCTAAGTATAACCCACGATATAAGCGTAGAGTTAATGCACAAAGATAAA
>JAZNDK010000080.1:0-54091 GCA_045588005.1 Alistipes sp.
AAAAATAAACCGTTCAGAGCTTGCGTCCCACTCGCTTAAAGCGAGTGCTGTTGCAACTCCGACCGGTGTCGTTGAGTGGGAAGAGATGGATTCGAACCACCGAAGGTAAAAACCAGCAGATTTACAGTCTGCCCCATTTGGCCACTCTGGTATCTTCCCAATATTTTCTTCAAGCCTTGTACTCTCAACACTGTTCGAGTCCTCGGCATCGAGCCGATGGAGGGATTCGAACCCCCGACCAGCTGATTACAAATCAGCTGCTCTGGCCAACTGAGCTACATCGGCATTGACCGTATTCGGATTGCAAAGGTACGAACATTTTTTTAATATGCAAACTTTTTGCAAACTTTTTTCAAAAAATATTCGCCAGCACTCTTTCAAAGAACAATCGTCAGCATCCATCGGGATTTTGACGGAAAATCGAGTGCAAATATACAACTTATTTGTTAATCACGAAATAGTCACGCGACTTTTTTTCATTTGGCTACGTTTTTTTTTGCTTTTTCCACTATTTTGGGGGCTATACCTATATAATATATATAATAGGAGTCTGCACGATAGTCTCACGCGGAGGGCGCAACAAAAAGATTTTGAAAATTTTGTCCTCTAAATTTTGCACTACCGATGAAGTTAAGTATCTTTGCGCTCGCTGAATAATCAGATAACTGAGTATTGATAAAAAACATAGAGTTATGAAAGTAGAAAAGAACAAGATGGTGAGCGTCGATTATAAGCTCACAGTAGATGGTGCGATTGCCGATCAGTCACAGCCCGGCCAGCCCTTGCAGTTTATCTCGGGTATGGGCATGTTGTTGCCCAAGTTCGAGGAGGCTATCATGGGTAAGGAGCCCGGCGAGTCGGTATCTTTCACCTTGGAGGCTAAGGATGGCTACGGCGAGGTTATCGCAGAGGCTATCGTTGAGTTGCCCAAGACGGTATTTATGATGGATGGTAAGGTTGCTGAGGAGATTTTGTTCGTAGGTAGCCAGATTCCTATGTCCACAGCCGATGGCCAGCACATGATGGGTATCGTCAAGGAGGTTAAGGAGGAGAGCGTCATGATGGACTTCAACCACCCCATGGCCGGCAAGACCCTTAACTTCGATGTTACTGTTGTCGAGGTACGCGACGTTACACCCGAGGATTTGCAGTCGCAGGGTGGCTGCGGTTGCGGTGACTGCGGCGGCGGTTGTGGCGATCACGAGTGCGGCGATGGCTGCGACTGCGGTGGCTGCCACTAATAGATAAACTATCAGACAACTAACGATTAAGGGGCTGACTAAAAGTAATTTAGTCAGCCCCTTAATGTAAGAAGTAGTAATCACTACTTCTTGTTTATCGGGCGGATAATATATCCGTACGAGTAGCTATCGCCGGTGAGGCGGTAGGGGTCGTGCGGCGACATGCCCCACGAGTTGTCGCCACCCAAGCCGCGCTGTGCAAAATCTACCTGCACGACAACCTCGCGGCGAGGCTCGATATCCGAGTAGTGCATCTGCTTCTTCGTAAGTCCCGGGTCGAGATCCTCCGAGCGGTAGGGCATAGCACTAACACTCAGCGGCTGCAAGCCCTCGATGCGGATACCTACACCCTCGTCGTTGGTGAGCTCCATCCAGCGCACATCCGTCTTATTTCCCGACTCCTGAGGGCGCACATAGGGGAAGAGCTGCTCGTCGGTCGTCTGCTCATATATGCCCAAGAGTGCCGACTCCTTTCTATCCGAGTAGTTCTCCCACGGACCACGGCCGTAGAATGTGAAGTTTGTATATTTCTGCGCCATAATCAAACGCATACCCAATCTCGGAAGCTCGGGCACAAACTCTCCCTTACGCTCCCAGCTAACCTCGACACGCAGCGAACCGTCGGCCTGGAAGGTATAAACCGTTGAGAAGAGCGACGGAGCATCGACAAGCTCTCGCACGCTGCGCACCACTACCCTATCCTCTAACACCTCGACACTCGAATCGATGATACGGCCGCGGTTCGTACGCCACACGTTAGCCGTACGCTGCAAGCCCTCACCCCAATCGTTATCGGTCGGAGCACGCCAGAACCATGGCTCGGGGAGCTGAACCATAAGGTTACGACCTCCCGACACGAAACGCTCCAAGCGACCGTTCGACGTATTGAAGAGCACGCCCGTATCACCCACAAAGGCAGCAAGCCAATTATCGGCCTTCTCGACCTCGATCTTACCCTCGGGCAGGGCCGCAGGATAACGATACTCGCCCTTCAAGGCTATCTGCTCCGAGGCTACCAAATGGCCCTCGGGGATAAGCGGATGCTCGGCACTCTGATATGCGAAGAGGTTTAGGAGATACTCGCCATCGCTCTCCATGGTGGGGAGCGATAATATAACATCGCCATACGACCCTGCACGACAGTCGATCGCGGGGATTAGGCCCTGCGTAATAGCCTTGCCGTCGAGCAGCACCTCGTAGCGCATAGCATACTCCGAGAGGTTGTTGTATAGATGGTCGTTATGCACACGCAGACGGCCCTCTTCGAGGTTCGCAAGCTCGAAGTTGATATACTGATACACCTTCTTAACCTCGTAGAGACCCGGGTGGGGTGTGCGGTCGGGAAGGACTAAACCATTGCAGCAAAAGTTCTCGTCGTGGGTGTACATCCACGCTCCGAAGTCACCGCCATAGCCCCAATAGTGGCGACCATCGCGACCCTCGGCATCGAGGCCCTGATCTACCCAATCCCAGATGAAGCCTCCCTGCATATGGGGCTTACCCTCCATAATATCGAAATACTCGCGGAAGTTACCCGTAGAGTTACCCATGGCGTGAGCAAACTCACACATGATATATGGTTTCTTGGGATTCTCTCTGTCGGCATAACGCTGCATCTGCTCAATCGAGGGGTACATCGGACAAACAATATCGGTGTTAGGGCCACCAAAGGCCTGCTCGAACTGCACGGGGCGCGTCTTATCTCGCTCCTTAATCCACTTGTAGTTCTCGGTATATACCTCGCCATCGCTACTCTCGTTACCCATAGACCAGATAATCACCGAGGGGTGATTCTTATCTCGCTCGACCATAGCCGCTATGCGGTCGTGGTGCGTGCCCTTCCACTCTTCGCGGTGCGAGGGGTGATAGTTGGGGAAGTTGTCGGCATAGCCCGTACCGCAACCGTGGGCCTCGATGTTTGCCTCATCGACAAGCAGGATACCATACTCGTCGCAGAGGTCGTACCACAGCGTAGGCTGAGGATAGTGACTCGTGCGCACGGCGTTTATGTTAAATTGCTTCATCGTAGCTATATCTTTGAGCATGAGCTCGCGCGTAACGACGTGTCCCGTTGCGGGGTTGTGCTCGTGGATATTGACACCGTGAATCATGATGTGCTTACCATTGAGCAGCAGTTGTCCATCGCGAATCTCTACCTCACGGAAGCCAGTGCGGCACGATGTAGCCTCTACGATACGGCCCTCGCTATCGAGGAGCGTAGCTACCACCGTGTAGAGCGTAGGGGTCTCGTGACTCCAATGCTCAACCTTAGCCACATCGCCACGCAGCAGCACCTTACGGCTCTGACCCGCACCTACGGCCACCTTACGGCTGAAAGCAAGCACCTCAGCTCCCTCCTTATCGAGGAGTTTAAGCTCCACACTACCTACAAAGTTGGTATCGGCAACACTCTCGACAACCACGTCGGCCTCGAGCTCTCCGTTGATATAGTAGTTGTCGAGGCTCGCACGCACGAACATATCGCCGATACGCACCTTATCGACAGAGTAAATCTTAACATCGCGGTCGAAACCCGACAAACGCCAGAAGTCCTGATCCTCGAGGTATGTACCATCGGCCCAGCGGTAACCTTCGATAGCCAAGAGGTTATCGCCCGCCACCACATGCTCCGTAATATCGAACTCTACGGCAGTCTTAGTACCCTCCGAGTAGCCTACCTCCTTACCGTTGAGCCAAACGTGCATAGCAGCCAAGCCCGACTCGAAGTGGAGGATGATACGCCTACCGGCCCACGCCTCGGGAAGCTCAAAGTTGTGCCGATAGCATCCCGTAGGATTATCATGGTGAGGGATAAAAGGAGGATTAAGCGGATAGGGATAGGTGACGTTAGTGTAGATGGGCACACCATAGCCCTCAACCTCCCAATTACCGGGAACGGGCATAGTACCCCAAGCCGAGTCGTCATACTCCAAAGCCCAGAAGGCCTCGGGGCGCGCTTCGGGGGTTGCCGTCCAACAAAACTTCCACTCACCACCGATAGAGCAAACAAACGACGACTCGCCACGCTCCTGAGCCTCCTCCACAGTGGCATAGGGAGTGAGCGAAGCTCGCGACGGCAGTTTATTGATGGCAAATACTTCGGGCTGCTCCCAATAGGGGCGCGTCTCCTCGGCTGATGCACTCAACGTAAGCATTGTGGCAAAAACCACAGCAAAGAGTGATACGAATTTTCTCATGGTTATTTAAGTATTAGGTTATCAACGTTAATCTTCGGAACGTAGTGTACCCCACCCTCGCGGTAGTAGTTAAGCGAATCTCCCTCGCTACACTCCTTCAACTCGATATATTCGGCAGGGCGACCTATCGCCAAGACCAAGAGGGGCTCGTAGCTAAGACCAAGAGCCTCGCGTAAGGCCGCATGGTCGAAGGCTCCAATACAGATACCGCCGAGGCCTATCTCGGTCGCTTGCAGAAGCATCGACTGCGCCACAATGCCAAGGTCTATATCGACATACTTCGACTCCTCGACCGTCGAGCATATGACAATAAAGGCGTTAGGCTCCGTACCCTCGAAGGGTAGATGCAACTCGGGCAGAGCACCCCCAAGGCGAATTAGAGGGAGCACCTTATCGGCCTCGGCCCTTAGCACAGGGCGGAAGCGTAACACCTGCTGGTTGCGTGCCGAGGGGCAGAGCGTAGCCACTTCGATAATACGGCGTAGCTGGTCAGCCCTAACCTCGAACTTCATATCGTAGCCTCGATAGCTGCGATTTGAGCGCAAAAGACGTCTGAGCGTCATCGCGCTCCTCGTGCGACGCTGTGGCTGCGCCAAGAAATCCTCCATTCTTTTCTCCAAGAAGTTATCTGCCATAATAAAATATATCTCAACAGCACAAAGATACGAAAAATTGTTAAAGTTGAAAATATCGCATCGATAACTATAAAATATTTAGCATATGAAAAGTTAATAGGAAAATAAAAATATAGGGCTACCCATTACGGGATAGCCCTATCATCGTTGGTTGTTAAATCTTACTTAAGCTCGATGCCGTAGAGACCCTTAACCATGGCCTTAGCACGCTTGTGGTAGAACTCAGCACTGTTCTCAATCTTCTGAGTCTTAACAATCTGCTCTCTCTCGATAACCTTATCTGCGTCAAGCTTAGTCATCGAGTATGCACGAACCATAGGCTGGGGAGCTGCACCATTAGTGTTCAGAGCCTCACCCTTACCGCCACCTACCGAAACATTGCTCTTAGAAGGAGCAGGTGCCGACTTACGAGTTAGAACTACGTCGCTTGCAACACGTGGGTTAAGAGGTGAAGCCTGACCATACTGCAACTGTGCAAGACAGGGGTAGTATGTATCCACAACCTTACCATCCTTCATATAGACGATAGGCTTGATAGTGATTGTGTTGCGATCATCTGATACTACAACGGGGAAGCGTGAGTCGATAACAAGCTTACCTGCCTGGTCGTAGAGAGGAGCACCCAAGTATGAGTTCATACCTACTGCCAACATGTAGAGCGTATAGTCCATACCAAACTTGAAGGTCTCCAATGGGAACTCCTTCTCGATATCGATAGGCAACCATACCGAGCCGTCAGCATCGATCTCCAAGTTCCACTTAGGACCGAAGTCGTAGAAGAGGTTCTCAACATTCTCGAAGCCATATACCTCCGAAATGAAGAGGTCCCAAGGCTCCATACGGATATCCATCTCATACAAAGGATCTGCAAAGTTATAACCGAGGCAGAGTAGGCGGTTGAAGCCGCGTGTACGCTTGTTGTAATCATCGGCCAAATCCTGGAACTCGGCGAAGAGTTCGTCAGTCTCCTCGCGGCTGATACCCGAGTCGGCATATACCTTATATACATCCTCACTCAATGACTCGGGGCAATATACGCCACCCGAGATAGTAACATCGCTTGTGAAGGGCTCAGCCATAGTTACCCACTCGCTCTCCGAGGTCTCCTGATCGGTTACATACTCGATCATTGTTGCCGATGCTGTCCACTCGCCTACAAGCGACTCGAAGAGGTCTGAGTTTACGCGCGCGGGATAGTTGGCGCGAGGTGTAGTATATTCGCATACTGCCGGAGAACCTGTTGCATTGGGGTTATTGGCAGTACCCTCGTCGTTGTATGCCAAGACTGCGATACGCGATGTAGCATTCTCACGGCTCGAGATAGAGAATGTGAAGCCCTCGGCCGAGTTAATCATCTCGATATCAGATGCACTGAAGGGGTTACCCATCGACTGAAGAAGTGTCGTGTAGGTGTACTGCTCCAAAATATCGTCGAACTCGCGAACGTAGTTACATGCGAAGTAAGCCTCGATGATATCGTTTGTTGTAGAGCGTACGTTGAATGTAGCCAAATAGGGATTGTCGTTCTCAACTGCTGTTACGATAATCTCGGGAGCAGGCTTAGTAACCTCAGGCAGAGTGAAGGTTGTTGTTGCATAGCTCTGCGACTTACCCTCGTTATCACCCATAGCCGACACCATTACACGGAAAGTCTTACCTGCAAAGCCCTTAGTGTCGAGGAACCAATCTGTAAGACGAAGTGTAGTGCTTGTTGTAGCCATCTCGGTACCGAAGGTGTAGAGTGTGAAGTATGAACCTACAAACCAACGCAAATAATCCTCGTTGTTATCCAACATAGGAAGGATGATAGCCTGATACTCGCTCTCCTCAGTGATAAGGATGTTGTAGAATACTACATTATCGGTAGGTGTGAAGTCGATAATAGCGTTTACAGGAGTCATGTTCGACACCTTGATATCGACTGTACCATCCAAATCCTCGGGATCGAGAGTATTAACCTGAATACGCTCGTAGTAACCTGTCCAATACTTCTCTGTGTCGTAAGCATCGGTATCGATCTCGCTAATCCATGTAAGCCAGTCGAACTCGGGGCGATAGTAACCCTTGCTCCAACCTGCGGGGTATGTCCAGATGACAGTACCGTTACCCATATACTCCTCCTCGAAGATGGTATTTAGCTCACCATTCTCATATACAAGCATCTCGTTGGGATCATCCATATAACCGAACTCACCAACAAGGAATATACCAGGCTCGCCAGGAACCTTGGGGTCAGAATAGCTTGCCGAGAGGAGGTTGCCATAATCGTCGTAGATAAGGTCGCCATTCTCGTCGCGCTCCGTGCTGTGGTACTCGTCGTAGATGACGGTCTTATCTGAGTCGGTGCACTGCTGAGCATTGTAGAGCAACATATCAAGCTCCATAGAACCCATCGACTTCATGTAGTTGTACATAGCAAGCGATGTTGTCGAGTAACGCAGAGCGTTGCCACGCTCTATCACCTCATCGGGAAGAGCAATGTGAACCGCGAAACCATCGTACATACGATCCACAACGGTAAGAACATCTGTATAACCAACTGTTGTGAACTCAACGGGGTAAACAGTCTCGCTGATACCCTCCTCGTTACGAGCTGCAAAATATACCGTATAGGTTACCTGCGACTCGAGGCCAGAGAACGACACCTCGGTAGTTGTTGATACAGTAGCATCCTCAATCTCTACAAGAGTACCACCACCGAAGATAGCCGTAGAGGGAATCTCGCTCTCGTTAAGAAGATAGGCGAAGCTTGTAACACCCGAAGTCACAACCTCTACTACCGCACCACTTGAGCTTACAGAAGCAACGTTTAGCTCCACGCTCATCTCAGTAGGCTTAGGCTGATCAGGCTCTTTCTGATCAGGAGTACATGCACTGAAAGCGAAGCCAATTAACAACGCTGCCACAGCAAACATGTAATGCTTAAAATTTTTCATAAGTTAATAATTTGGTTTTTTGTGTGTAAAATAAAATTGGTTACATATTTCGTCGCCGCAAATTTATAAAAAATCTCTTAATTATGCACTATTGTAATGCATAATTCACAAATGTATGCAAAAAATATATGCATATGCAATCATTTATGCAACAAACAGATAGAGTAAGAGCAAATAGTCAAAAAAAGAATTTTATTCATTTTTGCATTGCATATATTCTAACCGTAAAACTCGCAGGCGTTAGCGAGTTTTACGTGAGACGAATCATCACTCGACAATTAGACCTATCCACAAGTAATATTTACTAATTAGTTGCCTGTTTTGGGGTGTTTAGGGGGATCAGATGGGCTGCTTCCCACTCTAACCTATTTTAACCCATTTGACCATCTGACCTATCAACAATAGAGAGGCTGAGAGTGACAACTTACCGCAGCGCACTCAATTTGTTGTCAAAAGGGAGTAGATGCTGCCTTTTCACGCTCCATTAGCGGTTGCAGCCAATTTGTCGTCAGAGTGGTGCAGTAGTGGCGCTGACATGAGAAATGGCGGATGGGACATACTTGATGTATTTCCCATTCGCCATTTTGATTGAAGCGTCGCTAATGCGCCGCTATCACGGCAAATTAAATTTGGAGGCAAAAGGGGTTAGGCTTGGTCTCGACATGAAATTGGCTCGGATGGGACATACTAAACGTATTTCCCATCCGAGCCAATGATTGAGAGGCCGAGAATGACCCCTTTTCACACCAAATTACTCGGTGCAGCGACACACAAGATTACGATCACCATAACCATTGTCAATCTTGGTCACATAGGGGAAGAACTTACCCTCGGCAATCCACTCAAGCGGGAAGGCGGCCTCCTCGCGAGAGTAGGGGTGCGACCACGCGCCGGCAAGCTCACGCGCCGTGTGAGGTGCATTGACAACGACATTGTCCGCGTTACCCGAGGCTGCGGCAGCCTCGCACTCTCTCTTAATCTTGATGAGAGCCTCGATAAAGCGATCCATCTCGGCCTTAGACTCACTCTCGGTAGGCTCGACCATAAGGGTCTCGTGAACGGGGAATGAGAGCGTAGGCGCATGGTAGCCGTAGTCCATAAGACGGTGAGCGATATCGCCACAGGCGATGTTGTAGTCGTGCTTGAAGTGTGTAAGATCGAGAATCATCTCGTGACCTACACGGCCTGTCTCGCCCGAGTAGTAGGTGCGATACTCATCTTTGAGAGCCGACGACATGTAGTTAGCATTGACAATAGCCATCTCGGTAGAGCGACGCAGACCCTCGAAGCCGAGCATACGGATATAGCCGTAGGTGATGGGGAGCAACATTGCCGAGCCCCAAGGTGACGACGATACAGCGGTGATACCCTCCTCGCCGCCTGTCTCCATCAACGAGTGCGAAGGCAAGAACTTAACGAGGTGCTCTGCAACACATACGGGGCCTACACCCGGGCCGCCGCCGCCGTGAGGCATTGCGAAGGTCTTATGCAGGTTGAGGTGGCAGACATCAGCACCGATATATCCGGGGTTGGTGAGACCCACCTGAGCATTCATATTTGCACCGTCCATATATACCTGACCGCCGGCATCGTGAACAGCATCGACTATATCGCGGATGCGGCTCTCGAACACTCCGTGTGTCGAGGGGTAGGTAACCATAAGACCGCAAAGCTCCGAGCTATACTCCTCGGCCTTCTTCTTGAGGTCCTCAACATCGATATTACCATTCTGGTCGCACGCCACAATGACAATCTTCATACCCGCCATAGCTGCCGACGCGGGATTAGTGCCGTGTGCCGACGAGGGGATAAGGATGATGTTACGGTAGCCCTGACCGCGACTCTGGTGGTAGGCTCTAATGATAAGCAGGCCGGTATATTCACCCGCAGCACCCGAGTTGGGTTGGAGTGTACACCCCGCAAAGCCTGTGATGGTTGCCAAGTAGCCCTCCAACTCCGAGATAAGCTGTTTGTAGCCCTCGGCCTGGTCGGCAGGAGCGAAGGGGTGGATATTCTGGAAACCGGCGAGCGAGAGGGGCTGCATGAGCTGTGCAGCGTTGAGCTTCATGGTACATGAGCCGAGCGAGATCATCGAGTTCATAAGCGAGATGTCGCGGAGCTCCAAACGCTTGATGTAGCGCATCATCTCGGTCTCGGTGCGATACGAGTTAAAGATCTTCTCGGCGAAGAACTCGGTGCCACGCTTAACATTCTCGGCGATAACGGCCTTCTCGATACGCTTAACAGCCTTAGCCTTCTTACCACGAGCCTCAGCAAAAATCTCGACTACGCTCTGGATATCCTTATCGGTAGTAACCTCGTCGAACGACATACGCACGCAGTCGTCTGCGGGGTAGTAGAAGTTAATCTCGCGAGAGAGAGCTATGCTCTGGATAACGGCAGCCTCGGCCTCGACCTCCAATGTGTCGAAGAGAGCCTTCGTGCGCACGGTATATCCCAAAGCCTCCAACGCCTCCTTAACGGTAACGGCTGCGGTGTGCGCTGTCATTGCAGCACGCTCCAAACCCTCCTTACCATTATATATACAGTAGAAGCCCACCATCGAGGCCATCAACGCCTGTGCAGTACAGATGTTCGAGGTAGCACGCTCACGCTTGATGTGCTGCTCGCGCATCTGCAACGACATACGCAGAGCCTTGTTACCCAAGCGATCCACCGATACACCGATGATACGGCCAGGCATCAGACGCTTGTGAGCATCGCGAGCGGCCATATAACCTGCGCTCGGGCCACCAAGACCCATGGGACAGCCAAGACGCTGTGTTGTACCAACAGCGATATCTGCACCCCACTCTGCAGGCGATTTAAGGAGAGCTAACGAGAGAAGGTCGGCAACAGCAGTTACATTAACACCCGCCTCGTGAGCAGCCGCAGCAAAGGCTGCATAATCTCTCACCTCGCCATTAGCTGCGGGGAACTGAACGATAGCACCAAACTCCTTGCCTGTGAACTTATAGGTGGCGAAGTCGTCGCGGATAATCTCGATACCGAAGGGCTCCGAGCGTGTCAAGAGCACGTCGAAGGTCTGTGGGAAGATGTTCTCATCGACAAATATCTGGTTGCGACCCTGCTTCACGGCCTCGCGCGAGCGCATCGCAAACATCATCAACATAGCCTCGGCCGTAGCTGTCGCCTCGTCAAGAAGCGAGCAGTTAGCCACCTCCATACCTGTAAGCGAGAGAACTGCTGTCTGGAAGTTGAGCAGAGCCTCAAGACGGCCCTGTGAAATCTCGGCCTGATAGGGAGTGTACGAGGTGTACCATGCAGGGTTCTCGAAGACGTTGCGCGACACCACAGCGGGCACTACATTGGGATAGTAGCCCATGCCGATAAACGAGCGCAGCGTGCGGTTTTTGGCTGCTAACTCAGCGATGTGCGCTGCATACTCATACTCGCTCATAGCCTCGGGAAGGTCGAGACCCTTCTTCAGGCGGATATTCTGCGGTATTACCTGCTGCAAGAGCTCCTCAACAGAGCCTACTCCGATTGTTGCGAGCATCTGCTTGAGATCCTCGGGAGAATTTAGACCGGTGTGACGATCTACAAAGCTATCAAAGGTTTTCATCTGATGTAATTTAGTTTATAGTTGTTGTTTTAATTATCTTATTCCTTGCGGACTTATCTCTTGTGTCAATATTTGAACGAACTTCCACCGATAAACTCTCTCAACAGCGAGGTGGGCGGTATCTCGTCGGGGGTTATCGGCGTAAAGTTATCCAAGAAGTGGAGCATGCGGTGTGCCTCGGCATACTCGGGGGCAGTGTCGGGTACTTCTCGCAGCACGGGCTCGGCAATAGCCCTAAGCACCGATATCTCGTAGAAGAGCGACGAGTTAAACATCACATCGGCATTCTCCTGATAGGGGAAGATGTGACGCTCCTCGCCACGACGCACACTCGGCCACCTCTCCAACGTCGCCAGAGCGTTGTTTCCACGTGTGGCATTGTCGCGTATGGTGCGCCTCAACAGTCGGTTGTCGGTTGTCGGTATTCGCGAGAAGTTATCCATGGCTACCGACGTGAAGCACGAGATGTATATCTTGAATTTTTGGTTATCCTCGATACCGGGCGTGAGACGCGGATTTAGGGCGTGGATGCCTTCGAGAATGAGTATCGAACGCTCCGAGAGCTTCAAGGGTTGCTCGTGCCACTGACGCTTGCCCGATATAAAGTCGTAGCGCGGTATCTCGACGCTCTCGCCCTGAGCCAAACGGCGCAGGTGGTCGTTGAGAGCCTCCAAGTCGATAGCCTCCAACGCCTCGTAGTCATACTCGCCATTCTCGTCGCGCGGCGTACGCTCACGCTCCACAAAGTAGTCATCCAAGGCTATCAGCACAGGGTCGAAGCCCAAGACGCGGAGCTGCACACCAAGACGTTTCGAAAAGGTGGTCTTTCCACTCGACGAGGGACCCGAGATAAGAGCCATGCGCACACCACGCTCGATATTTGCATCGGCAATATCGCGGGCTATGGCCGCTATCTTATTCTCGTGGAAGGCCTCGGCAATCTTTATCAGCTCCGAAGCATCGCCCTCCATTACACGACGGTTCAAATCTCCCACAACGGGGACACCCATGATATCTATCCAACGCTGATACTCATGGAAGATATCAAACATCTTGCTGAGGTTTACCGTGCTGCTTACCTTATCGGGGTTACCTCTCTCGGGAAGTGCAACATATAGGCCATGATAGTACGACGTCACCTCGAAGTGCGGCACATAGGCCGACGAGGGAGCGAGCACACCATAGAAGTAGCCTGGCATATTGCCCAAGTAGTTTAACGAGCTATATAGGTGGGGCCGTGTATCGAGGAGCTGCAAACGGTCATCGAAGCCGAATTGAGCATACTCGGCACGCACCTCCTCGGTAAGACGTTTCTCGCGTCTGATGGGTAGCCCCGCATCGACGATACGTCGCATAACCTCGTTGAGGCTCTTAATCTCAGCCTCGGCGAGGGGGCGATGGTCGTCAAACTCGCAGTAGAAACCGCTGCCGAGCGTGTGGCGCACACGCAGACGTCGCTCGGGGAAGAGCTCGATAGCAGCCATCTGCAACACGAAGCATATGGTACGCTGATAGACACGGTAACCCTCATAATCGCGCACATCCAAAAACTCAACCGTCAAGGGTTTATACGCACGGTAGCTTAACGACTTATAACGGTTGTTTACTCGCGCAGCAAGCAATGGATAGGGCCTCTCGAACTCCACATTCGAGAGTAACTCCATAAGAGATGTGCCGACCTCGACATCGATTCTAACACCACTATTGAGGCATATCACTTCCACCTTCTGCATAGGCTTTTCCTCTTTTTTCTTAAAAATAGTGTGTAAAGATAGTAATTTTTTGTAATTTTGAAGCAATAAATTGAATAACTTTATGAAAAAGTACCTCATATTTTCGACCTTTATACTCCTTTTCGGCCTCTCATGCAGTCCCAAGAAGGATTGCAAATGCGGTAACATATACATCATCACGACCAACGATATTCACGCCAATATCAACATGATGCCACAGCTGGCTACCCTTGTCAAGGAGTATGAGGCTTGTGGCGAGGTGATACTCTGCGACTCAGGCGACAGAGTGACGGGCAATGCCTTTGTCGATGACGCCCCCGAGCCCGGACTCCCGATGATCGAGCTCATGAATAGCATTGGCTACGATGTTGCAACCTTTGGCAACCACGAGTTCGACAAGGGTAGCAAGGCTCTTACGGCGATGATCGAGGCCGCCGACTTCGACTTTGTATGCGCCAATATATCGGCCTATCCCGAGGGTTTTCCCCACATCGAGCCATACGTCATCTACAACGTGCAGGGCATAGCCTTAGGCTTTGCCGGTGTGGTCGATACCGACTCCAAGGGGCGACCCTTAGGTGGAGATAGTGCCTACACGGGGTTTAGCTTCACGGCCGACATATCTACCGCCTTTGACACAGGTAGAGTCTTAGCCCCGAAGAGTGACTTTACACTCCTCCTCTCACACATGGGTTACAAGCAAGACAGAGCCCTTGCCGAGCAGGGGTGCGACTATGCCTACATAGCCGGAGGCCACTCTCACGACATGGTTGGAGAGAGCCTCTGCAACACATTTATTTCGCAGAATGGCAAGAACCTACACTCGGTGACCGTAGCCTCAATCGAGCTCTGCGATGGTAAGATTAGCGACGTAGAGTTCAAGCGCGAGACACTCAACCGTTTCGACGCCGATCCATCCATCGCGGCAATTGTCGCCGACATAAAGAGCCGCAACACAGAGCTGTGCAACATCGAGGGGCGGGCCACTGCACATGCAACACAGGATGGCGTAGCCAACTTCACCGTGGCGGCATTAGCCAACTACCCCTATGCCGATGGTTTCTCGCCCGAGGTGTCGTTCTATCACTTTGGAGGTGTGCGCCTTACAAACATCCTTGCGGGCGACATCACGCGTGGCGACATCTACAACAACGATCCCTTCCAATCGACCATATTTATCGGCGAGATGACCACCACCCAGATTCGCGAATTCATCCTCGACAAGTACAATAGCGGCTCGCCCGACTCTCCCGACAAGGAGTCGCACTACCCCTATTTCCGCTGCGACCATCCCTACACCATCGTCTTAGGCGAGGAGCCAGAGGCTATGCCCGATGCGATAGATATCATTTTCGACTTGGAGGAGGGGCGCAGCTACCGTGTGGCAATGTGTAACTATATAGCCGAGAATTATATCGACAGAAGCACTGTAAATCAACAACTTCGCGCTACCGGAGTGAGTGTGCGCGAGGCTATGCTTCACTACCTACACTCACTTGATGGCGGTTTTACGCCCGACAATACGATATATCAGATTGAGGCGACGGCTGACGAACTAAACATGTAGAGAGATGCTTGTAAACACCTTCCAAAGCGAGTTTATCGAGGCGGGCTGCGACGAGGCGGGGCGCGGATGCCTTGCCGGCTCGGTCTTTGCCGCAGCAGTCATTCTACCCGCCGACTTTCACCATCCGTGGCTCAACGACTCCAAACAGATGACCGAGAGGCGACGCGACGAACTCAGAAACATCATAGAGCGCGAGGCTGTGGCGTGGCGTGTTGCCGAGGTGTCGGCCGAGCGTATCGACCAGATAAATATACTGAATGCCTCTATCGAGGGTATGAACATAGCCCTTGCGGGGTTAGAACCTCGCCCCGAGTTTGCCGTTATCGACGGCAACCGCTTTCACACTTCGTTGGATATAGCATGGCGCACGATAGTCAAGGGTGATGGCAAGTATGCCAATATCGCTGCGGCCTCGGTGCTTGCCAAGACCCACCGCGACGAGTATATGATGCGCCTTGCCGAAGAGTACCCCATGTATGGATGGGCCCGCAACAAGGGCTACCCCACGCGCGAACACCGCCTTGCTATACGCAAGCACGGCCTATCGCCCTATCACAGACTATCGTTTAACAGCTCGCCCGAACAGCTCGAACTATTTGAGTTGTAGGAGTGTAACCTCGCGGGCTTCGGCACGGCCCTCGGGTGTAATGACAACCTGATACTCAACAAGTTGATTATGTTTCAGGCCACGAAAGCCCTCAACGCAGAGTGCCGTGTAGTGGACATATGTCTCCACTCCATCCTCCCCGCAGATAAAGCCGTAGCCCTTACGGTTGTCGAACCATTTGACGCGCCCCTTCATAGCTGAGTATCGTTTCGGAATTCAAAGTTACAACATTTCGACCGAGGATGCAAGCATTCTCCATTTTTTTTGGTCTCGGTTTGCAAAATACGAAAAATTGCGGTATATTTGTGATGTATATTGCTTTTAATCTTCGCCCACACATACAAATAGAGGGCTACAACCTTAGAAGATTGCAATGGCGCGTAACAGAGTAAAGTGTTATTAACCTCTCAATGTAGGTTCTTATAAATTAGGTCGTGTTGATAAAGCGATCTAAAAGAATCTGCCGAGAACAAGTAACTTATATACTGATTTATAGAACATACCTTAAATAACAGCGATATGAATACAAAGTTCAAGATTGCACTGCTCACTCTTCTCGGCTTCTCGACAGCGGCATGCTGCGGAACAAAGAAGGCTGCAACAAAGAAGCAGGATAGAGAGGCTCAAAAGATTGAGAAAGATAGCGTAGATACACGCATTATGCTTATGTATGGTGTACCCTACCCCGATGGTTCGACCGTAGTACCTTTGGATAAGGAGGATGCCGAGAAACGTTTGGCCGAGATTCGCGCCGAGGAGGCTGCGAAGGAGGGTAAGGAGGCCGAGGCAAGCAAGGGAGCAGTACCTCTGCCCGATGGTCGCGTAGCATCGCCCCTGACCGAGGAGGAGGCAGCCAAGCGCGTAGCTGAGATGGAGGCTAAGGCCGAGGCTGTAGAGAGCGCAGCACCCCTGCCCGATGGTCGCGTAGCATCACCCCTGACCGAGGAGGAGGCCGCTAAGCGCGTAGCCGAGATGGAGGCTAAGGCCGAGGCCGAGAAGGGTGCAGAACAGGAGTAAACGCCCCGACCGTGAAAGGCAGACACATAGGGCTGCGTAAGCGCATCGTCCTAAAACTCTTCGGAGGGCTATATGATAGAGCCGTAGAGCAACACGAACTGCGTACACTCTTTTGGGAGTGTACGCTTCGTTGTAATTTGGCATGTAGGCATTGCGGCAGCGACTGCCGCGTGGATGTTGCCGAAGAGGATATGCCCCTCGGCGACTTTCTCGAAGTGCTCGACAAGGAGGTTACACCCCATGTCGATCCCTCACGCGTGCTTATCATCTTCTCGGGAGGCGAGGTACTAGTGCGTCACGACTTGGAGGAGGCGGGGCGCGAGGTTACACGCCGCGGATATATGTGGGGCATGGTAACTAACGGCATGGCACTCACCCCTACACGCCTACGCTCTCTGGTCGATGCCGGCCTAAGGTCGGTTTCGGTCAGCTTCGACGGCTTCGAGGATATTCACAACCACATACGCGGCAACCGCCTCAGCTTCGAGAGAGCTCGCGCCGCGATACGCTGCATTCGCGAGGTTAAGGGTCTTACCTACGACGTGATAACCTGCGTCACACCGGCCCTTATGCCGCGCTTGGAGGAGTGGCGCAACTTTCTCATAGACGAGGGCATCGAGCATTGGCGCATATTCTCGATATTTCCCGCAGGGCGCGCTGTCAAGGATGAATCGTTGCACCTCACCGAGGAGCAGTTTCGCGAGCTGATGGAGTTTGTGCGACGCACACGCCGTGAGGGCCGTATAGCACTTAACTACGCCTGCGAAGGTTTCCTCGGAGGTTACGAGGCCGAGGTTCGCGACCACTTCTACATGTGTAATGCCGGTATCTCGGTAGCATCGATTCGTGTGAACGGCGACATCTCGGGATGTACAAGCGTAAGAGCCAACTACACGCAGGGAAATATATATCGAGATAGCTTTTGGGAGGTATGGCAGAATCGGTTTATCCCCTTCCGCAACCGCGAATGGACTCGCACTGCGGAGTGCGCCGAGTGCAAAGTGTGGGAGTTTTGCCGCGGTGGAGGCATGCACCTTCGCAACGACGCGGGAGAGCTGATGTATTGCCACTATAACATGCTTAAATAGAGATAACATGGGGCTGACTAAAACAATTAGCCAGCCCCATTCGTAGGAGAGTAAATAGATCACTTAGCGGATAATCACACAACGATTGACAATCGGGGTCTCGGGCGAAGTAAAGGCTTCCTCGGTATCGCCCACCCACTTTGTTGTGATACGGTCAGCTGCTACACCATGCTTAACCATATAGGCCTTAACAGCCTCGGCACGCTCCTGCGATAGACGCTCGTTGATAGCCTTATTACCCGTCTCCTTATCGGCATAGCCCGTAACAGTGAGCACCGCATCGCCACCCTTGAACGACTCGATATAACCATTGAGCGTAGCCTGAGCATAATCCGTAAGGGTAGCCTCGCCAATATTGAAGAATACGACACTCTCGGCATTCACACCCTCGACAACCACTGGCTGTTTCATCTTCTTACACTCGGCCAAATCGGCTTTAAGACTCTTATTCTCATCGGTAAGCTTACCTGCGACATTAGCTACTTCGACAAGCTCGGCATCGGCCACAGCAAGTCTCTCGCCCAGATCGGCAATAGCCGCAAGATAACCTGCTACCTCGACCTCCGAGAAGGCAGGTGTCCAATAGCGTTTATTGAAGCGATAGGCAACACCTATTGAGGCAGAAAAGGCCATAGCCATACGGCCGTTACCTCGAATCTCGGGTGCTAACGACCCGCCGCGCAACATCCATGTTCGAGTATCGAGCTCAATATCGATCTGACGCGCCACACGGAACTTATGGAGCATACCCGCCGTGAAGGCGTACTCAGTATTCTTCGAGCCTGTGGGCCCCGTGAAGTTCATCGTCGTAACACCAAAGCCGACATAGGGGATGGCGTAATATATTCTATCCTCGCGATAGCCACCAATCCAGTTCGATAGGTTTAGCAATATATCACCATGAACAAAGATATAGGGTGTCTGAAATAGGTCATTACCATAGATACTCTTATTCATCGAGTAGTTCTGAAACTGTCCCGCATCGAGTTGTAGGCGCATACCCAATATCGGCATTGCCCACTTGGTAAAGCTGATATTTGCATTCCAACTGTTTCGATCTTTGAACTTTCCGGGATCATCCTTCGAGACGCCGAGGAAGGAGTTACCAAAACCCGCTGCAATCTCCCAATTATCCCAAAAACGGTTGGTCGTAAGACCGCTCCAACGTAGCTTTGCCGACTCCTCCTGAGCCGGGGCCACCGTCGCTGTCAGTGTCAAGAGAGCGACAAATAGTACAAGTACTGCTCTTTTCATGTTGCTAAAAATATAAAAGTGTCAATAACTCTATTGCCCACTGCTCCGTAGCCGAGGGCCTACACGTCGCCTTTATGCAAATTGCGTACAAATAGAGAATCAACACCAAATATTTTTGCACAAAAAAGTGGAGACCCCTATATCAGAGGTCTCCACCTTAGAAGCGTTATAAGATATTAGTAGCGAGTTGCAGGAATCTCGTCTGCCTTAACAGGCTGGTTCTCACGAACAATCTCGCGCTCAGACATCTTTACGTTACCTGCCATGGGCTTGCTTACCATAGGCTTCGCGTTATATACCGAGCTGATTGAGCCAGAACCGCTCTGCATAGCATCCCACCACTCAACGAGCTTGTTGGGATCAGACTCAACACCGTCATAAGTACAGATAATCTCCTTCTTGTACAACTCACTGTACTGACCATTAGCATCAACAACGATAGCTACTGCTACATAACGGCCGTCGAATTTGAGAATTGTGTAGCTATACTTCTGAGTCATAGAACCCTTGTCGCCAATCTGCCAGATAAGACCATCCCTGTACTGCTCATCGTTGTACTCGTCGTAACGATCTGTCCAGTCGTAAATCTCGTAGAAATAAGCACCGTGGTTAGCAGGCTGAATATCAAGCTCGATGGGGAATATCGCTACACCGCTATAATTTGCGCTATCAAGCCAGCCCCAACCCGGGTAATAGATAAGATCGGCAGAATCGTAGTAGCCAAGATCCTTGAATGCGATAGATGCAACACCGGGAGCATCCGATACGGTCTTGAATGTCGT
This sequence comes from Alistipes sp., assembly GCA_045588005.1. Classification (GTDB taxonomy): domain Bacteria; phylum Bacteroidota; class Bacteroidia; order Bacteroidales; family Rikenellaceae; genus Alistipes. Next base: position 19,644 of record JAZNDK010000080.1, read on the forward strand.
TGTATAGACAGGCGTTGTAGCCACACCACCGTGGATACCGAAGGTGTAGAGAACATAATCAGTATCGGGAGTAAGATCTGAGACATACTGAGTCATATCGCCACGGAATACCTCGAAGACATAGTTATCGAGGAGGTGCTTGACGCGAGCCTCGTCGGTAGAACCATAACCAGCCCACTCCTCAGCTGTAGCCCAAGAGTATGCATAGGGATCATCAGCAATAGTTGTTGTAAAGTGGAACTTAGCAGCCACAGAAGTTATGTCTGTAACCAAAGGAGTAATAACATTGCTTGACATAACAGCATCACCAGTTGTGAAGACCTCGTACTTAGGCGTTGTGCAGCACAAACTATTCTCCTCGAGAGCAAACGCAAAGATATAGTAGTCCTGATTAGCCATAAGCTCGTAATTCCACTTGTTGCGACCCTCGCCTACGCAGGTATTCTGAGCAAGAATATCGCCTGTACTGTAACCCTCATTAACAAGGCCAGCAACGACATAAGCCCACCAACGAACGAAATACTGCTCTGGTGTGAAGCCCTCCTGAGCTGCTGCGCGAATCTCTTCGCCTGTCATAACATCGAAATAGTAATCACCGCTAAAACCTACGGGATCAACCTGAGTAGCTACATCGGGACCCTGAATATCGTATTGGAATGTAAAGTCAGCCTCACCAAGCTCGGGATGGCCAGCTACAATCTCGAAACGAGCGATATCCGAGAGGAGTGTTCCGCTCACGGGATCGAAGTAGTATGCATAGAAGATATAGGTGTCGCCAGGAACAGCACCGCCTACGGTCACGCGACGAGCATCACCAACCTTAGCACGGATATTCATAATCTCAATAGCCGACATACCATGGAACTGACCAAGGTACTCGAAGTAAGAGTAGTCATCAGCAAATAGAGCCTCATCCTCCTCAAGCTCGTAAGCCTCGATATAGCTCGGAGATGCAGACATCACAATATAGGGAACAGTCTTATCCGAAGGGATAACATCAACCGTGTATGAGAAGTAGTCCGATGTAACATCCACATTCTCGAGCGAGAATGTAGCGTTAGACTTAGCACCCTGCTTTACAAGGAATGTAACATTCTCAGCATAGAGATACTTAACTGTTACCAACGCCTCGCGACCCTCCTTAGCATCGTTAGCTGCAACATTGAAACGGATAAGTTCGGGTGTCGATACATCGAACTCCGATATCCACTCTGCCGAAGTTTCTGCGCTAATCTTAGCGTCAGCATGGGGGTTAGTGATAGTGTAACCCATTATCGCAGAACCACCTGCAAGACCCACTGAGAGCTCACTCTTTTGAAGGTTAATGACCGAGTCCTTTGTTACATTGGGGCCTACGGGACCATCATCTGGATCGTCTGGAATGGGATCCTCTCCACAACCAACAGCAAGAGCCAATACCATAAAGGGCATAAGGCCTAACAAAAGGAAATTCTTAATCTTTTTCATAAAGTTGTAAGTATTAAAATAAGTATTAAAATATAAAGTTGTTCCCTAAAGTTATAGATTCTATTACTAAAATTTTTAACAAAAACCTAATCCTTCAAGTGGCAAATATAGTAATAATTTACTAATAATAAAGTATTGGCCCTAAAATTTCCTATTTATAGTCAAAAAAAACATAGCAAAGCAGATAAGCTTGTCGTTCTTAATGGAGCATAAACATTGTTTTTGCAGACATTCAATTCGAACCGATGATTGAGAGGCCGAGGATGACCCCTTTTCACAGCAAATTTGGGGACAGAGTGGCGTAGTAGTGACGCTGACATGAAAAAGCCACGGATGGATAGTACTTTAACGTACATTCCATTCGTGGCTTTGATTGAAGCGCCGCTAATGCGCCGCTATCACAACAAATATTTTATTTGAGGAGGTCTGGCCGCAAAGCCTTAGTGCGACTCCACGCCTGCTCATCCTGCCACTTCTCAATCTCGGCGAAGTTGCCAGATAGCAAGACATCGGGAACACGCCAGCCGTTGAACTCGGCAGGGCGAGTATATACCGGTGGAGCAAGCAGGTTATCCTGAAAACAGTCGGTAAGGGCCGAAGCCTCATCGCCAATAGCTCCCGGGATGATGCGCACAACAGAGTCGGCAATGACGCACGCCGCCAACTCTCCGCCCGTAAGCACATAGTCGCCAATAGATATCTCGCGCGTGATAAGGTGCTCGCGAATGCGGTAGTCGATACCCTTATAGTGACCACAAAGGATGATGATATTCCTCATCAGCGATAGGCGGTTAGCCTCGTGCTGATTATAGGTGATGCCATCGGGCGAGGTGTAGATAATCTCGTCGTAATCCCTCTCCGATTTAAGTTTCTCGATACAGCGAAAGACAGGCTCAATCTTCATAACCATACCCGCCTCGCCACCAAAGGGGTAGTCATCGACCGTACGACGCTTGTCGAAGGTATAGTCTCTAAGGTTGTGAACATAAATCTCGGCATGACCCGACTCCTGCGCTCGCTTCAAGATAGACTCGTTCAGCGGCGAGGCCAAGAGCTCGGGAACAACCGTAATAATATCTATACGCATATCTTATCCCTTATAGTTAATCTCGTTGTTGAGCACCTCCGTCACAAAAGGATTGTACAACACCTCGTGGCCGATAGTCGAGTCGGCCTCGTGACCCGGGTATATCACAACATCGTCGCCCAGAGGCACAATCTTCTCCAAGATAGAGGTCATAATCCACGAGTAGTCGCCACCGGGCAGGTCGGTACGGCCTATGCTCTCGCGGAAGAGCGTGTCGCCCGTGAAGAGCACCCTCTGCTCGGCATTAAAGAGCGAGACATGACCCGGAGTATGGCCCGGAGTCTTAATGACCTGCAACGTAGTAGCCCCAAAGGTGATGCTGTCGATGCCATCAAGATCGATATCTATTGCCGGAGCCGGCTGACACTGCATGCCGAACATAGCACCCTGCTGAGCAGCACTATCGACCAAGAACTTATCCTTAGACGAGCAGGCAAACTGCACACCGTAGCTCTCCTTCAACATTGCCACACCCGCAACATGGTCAAAGTGACCGTGCGTATTGAGAGCCATGACGGGTTTAAGACCCTGCTCGCGGATGAAATCGACGAGCTGTCTATCGTCGCGAGCAGTCATATTGCCGGCATCGATGATGACACACTCCTTCGTATCGTCCCAAACAACATATGTATTCTCCATCAACGGATTGAGAACAAATCGTCTAATCTCCATAACTTACACTTTTACTATTCCAAAATATTTGCTTTGAGCGTCACATGCTCCACACCCCCTGTCGAGGTGGAGAATATCTGCAACACCCTATATAGCATACCCAGAGAGCCCTTGCGCGGGTCGAACGTGATGTTTATAACGCCGCGCTCCCCAGGCAGGAGTTTGCCTCGCTCGTAGCGCACCGTGGTACATGCGCAACTTGTGCGCACCTCGGTAATGACTAACGGCAGGTCGCCGACATTGCGATACTCCAAGCGCACGAGCTGCTTGTCGTCGTCGTGCAAGAGGTCGCCAAGGTCAATCTCCTTAGTGCTTAGCTCGATAAGCGCACCCTGAGGCTCCGAGGCCTCGGCACATAGCGCAACGAGCACGCCACACAGCGTAATAAGAGTAGTAATGACACCTCTCATAGGCTATCGTAACTTAAAGACATAGGTTATCGTACCTCCCTGCGACAGACTACTGCTCGGCCTAAACTTAGCCTTACGCGCCGCCTCGATAGCCAAGCGTCGCAACGTTGGGTCTTGCGTCGTCGAGCCCTGCTGACGAATCTCGGCCGAGGTGACATTGCCATCGCTATCTACCGTAACATAGACAACCACCGTACCCTCGACATTGTAGCTCGCCGTGGGGCGTGGCAGGCCCTCGCGAAGACCTCGCCCTTGAAGCCCGACATCGAGCTGGTCGCTACCTTGGAGGTTGTAACCCGAGCCCTCGCCACTATGACTCTCCTCCTGGCCATCGGGGGCAAGGCGGTTACCCGTAGCTACTCGCTCCGCGCTATTACCCGCAACGGGCTTAAAGAGTGCATTGGGATTTATCGTCTGCACCTTCTCGGCCTCGCCAGAGCTCTGAGCACTCTGCTCCACACGCGCCTCCTCGACATGCGCAGGAGCACGGTCACGCCGCGCCTCGCTCGGAGCACGCTCGGGCTCGATGATCTTCGGCGGCTCGGGCTCAACGACCGTCTCGAAGATAATCTCGAGAGGTGGCTCCTCGACACTTGCAGCGTGTACCTCGAAGCTTATATAGCTGCACACAAAGGCGGCCACACCCATAAAGAGCAGGGTCGTGATGGCGGCTATACGCTGCGAGCCTCTATCAATAGGATCGTAGTACTCCATTATCGTTTCTCCTTGGTGGCAAGCACCATTTTATAACTCTCCTCGCGCGTGAGGTCTATAATCTCGACAAGAGCATCTACCGTGACCTTCTCGTCGCAACGCAACGAGATGAAGGGTTGCTCCTCGACAGGGCGCGACTCAAACTCGGCATAGTGGAGTTTGAGGGCCGCGGCAACCTCCTCGACACTCTGATACTCCTCGTTACGGTTGATAACATAGCGGTAACCCGACTCGCTCGCTGTATCGCCAACAACCGAGAGAGCAATGACCGAGGGATCGCCCTCCTCGCTCGACGACGAGGGGAGGGTGAGCTTAACGGCATTATTGGGGTTAATCATCGTCGTAGCCAGCACCATAAAGATAAGGAGCAGGAAGACGAGGTCGGTCATCGACGAAGAGGAGAATGATGAACTAACTTTTGAACTTCGCTTGATTGCCATAACTCACTACTTTTGTACGGGCTGGTTAAGAATATCCATAAAGGCAATTGTCGTAGCCTCCATGCGGAAGATAAGCTTCTCGATGCGTGCCACAAGGTAGTTGTGTGCAAAGTAGGCGGGGATACCGACTATAAGACCACCGATGGTTGTCACCATAGCCACATACATACCCGACGAGAGCTGCTGAATCTCGATACCGCCAGACGAGTTGGCCGACATATCGATAAAGACCTGCACCATGCCGACAACCGTACCGAGGAAACCGATCATAGGAGCACCACCCGAGATTGAGGCCAACCACGGAAGGCCCGTCTCGAGCTTGGCAACCTCGACATTGGCAACATTCTCGATAGCGTTCTGAATATCGTCCATCGGGCGACCGATACGCTCGATACCCTTCTCGACCATGCGTGCGATGGGCGAGTCGGTACGGCGACAAAGGTCGATGGCTGCGCTGATGTTACCCTCCGAGATATAGTCGCGAATACGGTTCATAAAGTCGTTGTCGATGGTTGTTGCCTTGCGTATAGCCAAGAAACGCTCAACGAAGATATAGACCATAACGGCAGCGAGCAATACGAGCACCCACATTAGCCAGCCGCCACCCAAGAATAGGTCCCAGAAACCTACCGAGAGGGTCTCGGGCTGCTCCGCAGCAGCCATCACAGCCTGCTCGGCCATTGCCAATGAGTCGATTTGTGCCTGAGCCACCTCTGCCTCGGCAGCTACTTCGGGCGTAGTAGTTAGAATGTTTAGCATAATTAAATCTGTTTTTTGGTATTACTTAATTTTTATAATTTTATCGTATCTTTACTCTCAATCCCTCTTTTCGGCGCGTAGTGCATATTGCTCCACAGAGGCCGAATCCCTTTTTTCGCGCTTAGCATCACGCTTAGCCTCCTTCGCGCTCTTAGCCTCGGCACGCTCCTCACGCGTCACCTCCCTACTCTCAGCTCTCTGCTCCTTGCGCATAGCTCGGCGAATCTTATTGTTCTGGTGGTACAGGCGTAGGCTCTGGCCGAACTCCTTGAATGTATTAAAGCTCTCGCCCATATAGAGGCCGACACCCGTCTCCTGCATACCTTGGTTCTCACCGTAACGGTCGATAGTCTGCGTGAAGCCCCTGAAACGTAGCGTACCATCAGGGTCGATAAGCCATGTGATAAAGGCCTCGCCGACGAAGTTCGACGGATTTTGTCGCGACTGCACCGAAGCATCCGAGAGGTAACCGCCCTCCACCTCGATAAGAAGGCGGTTGTTGAGCAGAGCCTTCGAGAAGCCTATATCGACCTCGTCGCCCGTAAGCTCGGTACGCGGGCGGTAACGCACCACGAGGTTGTATTTCTCACCCGAGAGCCAATTGCTGAGCTGATTCGAGAAGAGCTCGAAGCCCGTGGTAGCGGTAAGCGTAGCACCCATGGCTCCGGCATCCTCGGCAGCGAAGGTATTAGCCGCCAAGAGCCAAATCATCTGCGAAGATATGGCCTGCTGGTCGTTGAGTGTCGATTTTATAATGGTCTCTATCTCGGGAGCTACGTTCGGCACCTGAACATCGAAGGTTACCGTAGGCTTCATAAGCTCATCGGTGAGCTTGATATAGCAATCGACGGGCACTGCACGCGACATATCGACACCCCGCATCGAGTTACCGAGCAACGGCCTCAACGAGGCCTTGGTGCTATATATTGCATCGATATTGAGTATCGCACCCAACGGATCGCCGCTCCAATGTATCGAGGAGTTTGGTACGACCGTAAACTTCTTGTTGAAGAGATTCTGCATCGTGAAGAGGTATGTTCCCTCGGTTATGGTGTAGTCGCCTCGCATCTCGAAGATATTGGCCTTGGGGACAATGTGCATAGCCAACTGTCCGTTACCCCTCGCCTTGATAATATCGCCCACGGTAGGGTCGATGACGAGCTGTATCTCGGTGTTGGGCGATACATCAATCATCATGTCTATATCCATCATGCCCTCCGAGTCGCTAATCTGCTTCTGACGCTTACGCTCGTAGGCCATCATGCGGCGCGTGAGGAAGGTGGTGGTATCACGCTTCTCATTATCTGCCGCCTTGAAAGTCACAAAGTCGGCATTTACAACATCGCTCTTGCTTGTCAGCGGCATAAAGAATGTCGAGTTATCGCCACTCGAAGCCTCTATATCCATCTTCAGTCCGAGTTTATCGCCCCTAAACGAAGCCGATCCCGAGGCATATACATGACCGTAGAAGAGGTCGCTACTCTTCGCGTCGGTATCCAAGACAAGCATATCGTCAATATCGATATCGATGTTATAGACCACATTCGAGAGGTGCTCCAAGTTCAAATCCATCGAGAAGTGTCCATGATTCTCCTCGGCATCATAGACCGGTATGCGATCGGCGACGATATGGTTATCCTTGATTGTTATCTCGCCGCTCGGGGCATAATAGCGCGTATTGAGATAATCGACCTTAACTGCCAACGAATCGACCGTGGCATGGCCATCGAGCAAGGCCTGACGCCCCGTACCCCTAACTCGGGCCTCAACCGAGGCATCTCCCTCTACGTCAGATATTATACCCTCCAAGAAGGGCGATATAAGGTCGAGTTTCACCCCATCCATACGAGCCACCGCATAGTATTGGTTATCGGCAGGGCGATAGAATCCTCGGATAGTTGTATCGGTACGCTCCGGATTGCAAATCATCACGCGAGCGCGGTTGTTCTCGAAATCCCAATTCGACATTAGCAGCTGCGGCGAGATTGTAATATCGTTCACGCTGAGGCTGTCGAGGTCGATATGCGCCTCTATCTCGGGGGCATGGAGTGCCGACTTAACCGTGGCATAGCCATTCGAGCGACCCACGAAGTTATAGCCCACGCGCGACGTTATGGCCGAGAGCGGCGAGAGATCGAAGTTCTCCAATGTCAGTCGCAACGAGTCGCTACGCTCGCGCGAGGCCACACCATTGATAACGAGTCGCTGACCCGGGCGGGTAAGCATGAAGTTGCGGATGTTGATATGTGTCGAATCAATATCGATACCTCGCGAGAGCAATCTCCACTGCTGTGTCGATGTGGTGTAGTGCGAGGGCGTGAGGTCGATATGTATTGAGCGACGGCGGGTCTGCTCGTTACGCGACACCTGAGCTCGTATGCCGAGCAGGGCCGACTCCTCGTCGTTCTTATCGCGGAAGCCCGCCGAGAGGGTGATACGATTGCGCTGAGCACCTCCCGAGAGCGAGAAATCGGGCATAATAAGACGCGAGCCCATATAGATACCCGAGGAGTTGAGCCACATCGAGAGCGAGTCGCTGCGGTTGTTTATATCGAGTTTATAGTTGGCCATAAGCACTCCGCCATAGTCCAACGTCTCTGACGAGGCCTGCAACGAGAGCAGATTTGTTCCCGGGTTGAGCATCAGCGTAGCCTCGGTATCCGGTGCTATTACAAGGTCTGCGACGATAGCCTCCATGAGTTTGTTTACATCTTCGCGGGCCGTAACTTTGAGTACCGTGTAGTCGTTAGCGTAGTTATACTGCCTACCCGCAATGATGTTCTCCGACCTCTCGTCGTAGAGCAGCGGCACATAGTACTGCAACGCATTGTAGAGGTAGTCGATAACATCGCGATAGGTCGAACGGCTCTGATACTGCACATCGAAGAAGTCCGACTCCAAGTGGAAGACGCGCAAATCTTCGCCACCCTCCACCTCTGCCATCATACGGCCTGTGGTAAGCTCCCCCGCAGGGTAGGCATACTCGACATCCGCAATACTGACAAAACCCGAGAAGTCGTCGAGTCCGCGACCCATAATCTCGGCACCTACGCTGGTCGAGAGCACCGATACCGAGTCGCGGCGGTTTATGCCCAAGGCATGAAGATCGGCACGGTCGAGATTTAGCGATAGTCCGTATTGCGGTATCGCCTCGCGGCGATTAGCCATGGCAAAGAGCGACAAACTGAGGTTTTCATCCTCGGAGTTAATCTCGGAGTAGTACTCGCCTTGGTTGAAATTGCCCATGAGCGATATTCCCGAGTAGTCGTAGTCGCCAACGCCGAGTTTATCGATGTTAAGGCTCAGCTCACCATCGAGTTCGTCGATATTAAGCCTATCGCCTCCTACAGTGAAGTGAGCATCGGCACTAAGCTCGCGTAGAGCCTCGATATCGAACATACGGCCAAGGTCGAACTCCGAGCTCGATACCTGACCCGAGATATCGTAGCCCGCGCCACTACGCTTAGCCATAGTCACATCGGCCGAAAGATTACCACGCCCCGAAGTCACATTACCCACCGCACGGAAGCGTCGCAGGCGGCCGCCGAAAGTACCTCGCGCATCAATCCACTGCAAATGGCCAATAATCGATTGAACCTGCTCCGAGAGGGGACTCTTCATAACTCCTCCCAAGATAGAGAGGATGTCGTCGGATGTAGTTGTAAGACGTTTAAGGCCCACAACGTAGTTTGCACTCCTCCAATCGGGCATACCTGAAAGATGACATGTTGCCGACACCGACGAGCTCTCGCCGAGCTTCGCACCGTGCAGATCGACCTCGAAGTCGGTAACCACGCCCGACATCGTAGCCGAAGCGTCGCTGACAACTACGCCCCAATCTTTAAGCTCGGGAGCAAAGTATCCGAGGTCGGCAGTCGAGATTGTCGAGTCCTCGACATATCCATCCATGCTCACCTTATTGATATAGTCCTGATAGAACTCCCAATTCTCGCCCCGAAGAGTGAATAACGGAGCACTAACCATCGAGTTGGGCGTATGGAGGATAAAATCCTCGAAACGTATCTCACCCTTATCTATCGAGAGCTTCGATTGGAGGTTATCGATAGTCAGACCACACTTCTCACGCGCCCTCAGCGACTCTATTTCGAGCTCTACGCCACCCTTAACCACCGAGAGCGAGGGTACACGCGCCGAAATATCCTCGACACGCATATTGTAGTAGTCCATGCCATACTCGGGGTTGCGATGCACCAAACGCTCGAAGGCGAAGGTCACGTTGTCTGCCTCGATATCGTCGATGTAGAGTCGGAAGTTATTTTTAGGATTGGGGCTCTGCATCTTCAAGACTATCGGTCGGATGTTTATCTCGCCCGAGGGGAGTTCCCTGATATAGACCTTCGCGCCATCGACCTTAGCACCCGAAAGACGCAGACCCTCTCGCAAAATATTAAGGCTCGATATCGAAGCCTCGGCACTGCGAGCATAGAGCATCGTATCGCGGTTATAGTCCTCAACATAGAAATCCTCGACACTCACCGTCGAGAGCAACTTTATATCTATACGACCGATAGCCACCCGCGCCCCGAGTTTACCACTTGCAAACTCCGCCGCACGGTCCACCGCAAAGTTCTGTACCGCCCCGATGTGGAGCAGTAACGAAAGGGTAACAGGCAAAAATATCGACAACAAAACGATAGCCGATAACACCTTTACCAATATTTTTGTAACTTTGCGCATGAATTAGGTTGTATGCTACATAGCAATTAACCTACAAAAGTAATCATTTTCTATTAAAAATAGAAAAAAGAGAGCAAAAAAACCGAAAAACTGAGCTTTAATATGGATATTACCATTCTCGGCATTGAGTCCTCGTGCGACGACACCTCGGCAGCCGTCATCCGCAACCACACCCTGCTATCGAACGTAATAGCCTCACAGGCAGTGCATCAGAAGTATGGCGGCGTGATTCCCGAGCTCGCCTCGCGAGCACATCAGCAGAATATCATCCCTGTTGTCGATACGGCACTCCGCGAGGCGGGCCTCACCATCGATAAGATAGATGCCATAGCCTTCACACGCGGTCCGGGGCTCCTCGGCTCGTTGCTCGTGGGCGTATCCTTCGCCAAGGGACTATCCATAGCTCACAACATACCGCTTGTCGAGGTAAACCATCTGCAAGGACACATCCTATCACACTTTGTCGATATGCCCGACCGCGAGTTACCACACCCCGACTTCCCTTTCCTCGCGCTGTTAGTCAGTGGCGGACACACCCAGATTGTGCGTGTCGATTCGCCTACCGAAATGGAGATTATCGGCACAACTATTGACGACGCCGCCGGCGAGGCCTTCGACAAGTGCGCCAAGGTTATGGGGCTACCCTACCCGGGAGGTCCTGTTATCGACCGTCTTGCCAAGGAGGGCGACGACAAGGCCTTCCGCTTTGCAAAGCCACATGTCGAGGGGGAGTTCGACTACTCGTTCTCGGGTCTTAAAACATCGTTCCTCTACACCCTGCGCGACTCTGTAAAGGGGGACCCCGACTTTGTCGAGAAACACAAAGCCGACCTCTGCGCATCGTTGCAGCGCACCATAGTAGATATTCTTATCGATAAGCTTATCAAGGCCTCGAAGGCCACAGGCATCAAGGATATTGCCATCGCCGGAGGCGTTTCGGCAAATTCGGGCCTCAGAGAGGGCATTACGGAGGCGGGCCGCCGCCGCGGATGGCGTACCTTCCTGCCCGAGCTGAAATTTACGACCGACAACGCCGCAATGATCGCCATGGCCGGATATTACCGCTACTTAGCCGGCGAGCTCAGCTCATTGGAGGTATCTCCCGTGGCCCGACAGCAAGACCTCTAATATCGAGCAAGATGCCCCTCTCCACGCCCTTTAACGACTATGGCCGAGAGATGCACCGCCGTCTTGGAGGGCGCGTGCAGAAGTTAGCCATCGATGGCGGCATGGGGTGTCCCAACCGCGATGGAGAGGTTGGCTCGGGAGGCTGCACTTTTTGTCGTAACGACGCTTTTTCGCCACCCTACTGCCGCTCGACACGAAGCATTACCGAGCAGATAGACCTCTCGCTCGATTTTCATCATAGACGCGGGCGACGCGGCGACATATACTTAGCCTACTTTCAGTCAGGTTCAAATAGTTACGCCGATATTGAATATCTCGAAAAGGTGTATAGCGAGGCTCTGCGACATCGCGCCATCGGAGGAATAATCATCGGCACGCGCTCCGATTGCATCAGTTCCGAAAAACTCGACCTAATCAACCATATTTCGCATGGTAAGTATGCCGCCATTGAGTATGGCATTGAGTCGGTCTATGACTCGACACTTCAAGCGATAAATCGCGGTCACGATTTCCGCTCCGTGGAGCTTGCCGTTGAAGCTACACACGCCCACGGCATCGATGTTGGCGGCCACCTGATACTCGGTCTTCCCGACGAGAGTTGGGAGGATATTCTTCGCGGCATGGAGCGTGTGAACTCCCTAAAACTCGACTTTGTAAAGTTTCACCAACTGCAAATATACCGTTCTACACCCATTGCCCGCATGTGGGAGCTCTCGCCCGAGCGATTTCTCTTTGGCCGTAGGATCGAGGCAGCAACCTACGTCGAGTGTATCGTCGAGCTACTCCGTCATCTCGACCCTAAAACGGCCGTCGAACGCTTAGTGAGCAGCTCTCCGAGAGAGTTTCTTATCCACTCGCCGTTGGAGGGTGTTCGCCCCGATGTGATACGAAACATGGTTATCGTGCTAATGGTCGGCCGTGGATTCCAGCAGGGCGATGCTCTGCGATAGAAAATCGACAAAGATATCGCACATTGCATAATCCACTATAAGGCACTGAAAAATAGCCCATAACAATCGAAGAATAGAGCTTCGAGAGGAGGCATTTATACCAATGTATAGGACTAATTCGCAAAAATTAGGCGAGTGCTATTTGAAAATCGGAATAAAATTTATATCTTTGCTCAGTTAATAATCACAACTACTAACGTATGGCAATTAAGAATAACGTAATGATCGTACGCCAGAGACTTCTCACTAAGCTTGTAAGTCTTTGGAATGAGGGCCAGCTTGTCGAGAAGATCGACCGTGTGCCCATTGAGTTTAGCCCCCGCAACTCTCAGGTGCGAGGCCGTTGTTGCATCCACAAGGAGCGTGCAGTATGGAAGTATAAGTCGTTGCCTCTTTTGGGTTACGATATGACCGACGAGACGGATGAGCTTATGCCCCTTTCAGCATACGCCAAGATGACACTCGACAGAGAGAAGATCAAGGATAACATCATGTGTGTTATCGACGAGGCTTGTTCGTCGTGTGTTCGCACCAACTACGACATTACCAATCTTTGCCGCGGTTGCGTAGCGCGTGCATGTGAGCACGCCTGCCCCAAGAACGCCATCGAGTTCGACCCCGACACATCACAGGGTAAGATTAACCATAAGGTATGTATCAGCTGCGGTAAGTGTTTCGCTGCTTGTCCCTACCACGCTATCGTCTATATCCCCGTACCTTGCGAGGAGGCTTGCCCCGTAGGTGCTATCTCGAAGGATGAGTATGGCGTAGAGCATATCGACGAGTCGAAGTGTATCTACTGCGGTAAGTGTATGAACGCCTGCCCCTTCGGTGCTATATTCGAGATTTCGCAGGTATTCGACGTTTTGCAGAGCATTCGTCGTGGCGAGGAGGTTGTTGCAATGGTAGCTCCCTCGATTCTATCGCAGTACGACAAGCCAACAGAGCAGGTATATGGTGCTATTAAGGCTATTGGTTTCAAGGATGTTATCGAGGTTGCCCGCGGTGCCGAGGTTACCACCGAGAAGGAGACTCACGAGTTTGCCGAGAAGATGGAGGAGGGTCAGCCCTTCATGACAACATCGTGCTGTCCCTCTTATATGGAGATGGCACGCAAGCACGCCCCCGAGCTTCAGAAGTATATCTCATCGACATACTCGCCGATGGTCTATACCGCAGAGATTGCTCACCAGATGTACCCCAACGCAAAACTCGTATTCGTTGGCCCGTGTATCGCTAAGCGTAAGGAGGCTCGTCGCGAGGACCTTCCCGAGAAGATCGACTTTGTGCTCACCTACGAGGAGATCCACGCTATTTTGGGCGGTATGGGCATCGAGCTTGGCGAGGCACATGTACACCCCGTTGAGTGTGCATCGCGTCGTTCGGCACACGGTTTTGCCGAGAATGGCGGTGTGACAGCAGCTGTCAAGGAGCTTGTAGCTGGCAAGATTGACTTTACAACACTTCAGGTTGCCGGCCTCAACAAGAAGAATGTCGGTCTGTTGAAGGCTTACGGTAAGACGGGTAAGGCTCCTGCACAGTTCATCGAGGTTATGGTCTGCGACGGTGGTTGTATCTCTGGTCCGAGTGTTCACACAGCCTACGACACAGGTAAAAAAACCTTCACAGCAGAGCTATTGAAGAGATAATTGATGAGGGAGTTGGTTGAGCATTTGGCGCGATGTCACAAGCTCGACGCCACAGCACTGGGAGAGCTACTCAGAGGTGCTCTCGCAGATGATGATGTGCTGCAACTACTCCGCGATATGGCGGTCCGAACTGCGCGCGAGCAGTTCGGACTCGGCATATATATACGTGGTCTAATTGAGCTGAGCAGCTATTGTCGATGCGACTGCCTATATTGTGGGCTGAGGCGCAGTAACCGCTCGGCCGAGAGATACCGACTCACCAAAGAGGAGGTCATGGAGTGTTGTCGCGAGGGCTACGCATTGGGCTTTCGCACCTTTGTACTTCAAGGTGGTGAGGATGGCACACATACCGACAGCTGGCTCTCGGAGTTAGTCTCTGCGATACGCACCACCTATCCCGATGCTGCCATAACACTATCGCTCGGCGAGAGGGGCGAGGCGTCGTTCCGCAAGCTCTACGAGGCGGGAGCTAACCGCTACCTTCTGCGCCACGAGACAGCCAACGAGGAGCTATATGCATCGCTACACCCATCGAGCCGAGGTCTGCACCACAGATTGGAGTGCTTGGAGGCCTTGAAACGCTGTGGCTACCAGAGGGGTATGGGCATGATGATTGGTGTCAAGGGACAGGGCTTAGAGCATATTGTCGAGGATCTGGTGCTAATCGAGAAGATGCAGCCCGAGATGGTCGGCATAGGCCCCTTCATGCCACACGGGGCTACCCCACTTGGCTCGGAGCCTGCGGGCGACCTACGTCTGACACTTGCCACGCTTGCCATCGTGCGACTGATGCTGCCGCAGGCACTACTGCCGGCAACTACGGCCTTAGCGACGCTCACGCCGCGTGGTCGCTTGGAGGGTATCCTCTCGGGAGCGAATGTCGTGATGCCCAACCTATCGCCCTCCGATGTTAGGGCTAAGTATGCCATATATGAGAATAAAGCCTCGTGGGGCAAAGAGGCTGCCGAGGGATTGGCTGCCTTGGAGAGCGAGCTCCGCAGCATAGGCTACCATATAGACTATGCGCGAGGCGATTACAAACCTAAAAACCTATAATGCTATGAGTACAATACAATATAACCCCTCGTCGCCGCACGCTGCGGAGTTTATCCACGATGGCGAGATACGCGCCACGTTGGAGGAGGCTCGTCGCAAGTGTAACGACAGAGAGCTTATCGACGAGATTTTGAAGAAGGCTGAGTTAGGCAACGGCATAACTCACCGCGAGGCGGCTATCCTTATCGAGGTTAAGGATAGCGAGATTGAGGAGCGCATATTCGCCATTGCGCGTAAGCTCAAGGAGCGTATCTACGGCAACCGTATCGTGATGTTCGCCCCGCTATACCTCTCGAACTACTGCGTAAATGGCTGTATATATTGTCCCTACCACGCCAAGAACAAGACTATACCCCGTCGTAAGCTCACTCAGGAGGAGATACGTCGCGAGGTCATCGCCCTGCAAGATATGGGACACAAGCGTTTAGCCTTGGAGACAGGCGAGCACCCCAAGCTGAACCCCATAGAGTATGTGTTGGAGTCGATAGATACCATCTACTCGATACACCACAAGAACGGAGCTATACGCCGCGTGAATGTAAATATTGCAGCTACAACGGTCGAGAACTACACCCGACTCAAAGATGCCGGCATAGGCACATATATCCTCTTCGAGGAGACCTACGACCGCGAGGCCTACGAGAGGCTACACCCCACAGGCCCTAAGAGCGACTGGGCATACCATACCGAGGCTATGGATAGAGCTATGGAGGGTGGTATCGACGATGTTGGTGTCGGTGCCCTATTCGGGCTATCGAACTATCGCTACGATGTTGTCGGTATTCTGATGCATGCCGAGCACCTCGAGGCTCGCTTTGGCGTTGGCCCTCACACTATCAGCGTACCCCGCATTCGTCCTGCCGACGATATCGATCCCAACGACTTCCCTGATGCCGTTACCGACGAGGTATTCCGCCGCATCGTTGCCGTGCTGCGCATCGCCGTACCATATACGGGCATGATAGTCTCGACACGCGAGTCGAAGAGGTCACGCGAGTTGGTCCTCGACGTGGGTGTATCGCAGCTCAGCGGAGGCTCTAAGACCAGCGTTGGCGGCTATGCCGACGGCGTGGAGGATGCCGAGGAGTCGGCACAGTTCGACATCTCGGATAACCGCACGTTGGATGAGATTGTGGGTTGGTTGTTAGAGCTGGGTTACATCCCGAGTTTCTGCACAGCCTGCTACCGCGAGGGCCGCACGGGCGATAGATTTATGTCGTTAGCAAAGCGCGGCCTTATCGGCAACTGCTGTGCACCCAACGCTCTTATGACCCTTGCAGAGTATATCGAGGATTACGCCTCGCCCGAAGTTAAGCTCCTCGGCAAGCAGATGATAGCACGTCTCAGCGAGGTTATCCCCTCGGAGAAGGTGCGTCGCATCACCAAGCAGAACCTCGAAGAGATAATCAAGGGAAAGCGCGATTTCCGCTTCTAAAAGGCTTAGATATGCAGAGCACAGCAACATCGGAGCGCATACATATCGCCATTTTTGGTCGATGCAATGCCGGAAAATCTACGCTTATGAACCGCCTCACGGGGCAGCCTACGGCCATCGTCTCGGAGCAAGCCGGAACGACCACCGACCCTGTGCGTAAGGCTATGGAGATTAGCGATATGGGAGCCGTGCTCCTTATCGACACTCCGGGCCTTGACGACACCACAATACTTGGCAGCGAGCGCGTGGCGCGTGCCGGTAAGATTTTGGACCAGACCGACATCGCTTTGGTTCTCTTCACCGACAAGGAGTGCGACGTGGAGATAGATATGCTCGAGGAGTGCCGTGTGAGGGAGATACCATCAATCTGCATCCTCGCGCAGTGCGACCGCCTCGCCAACCCCGAGGCTACGGCCCGCGAGATCGCAGCAAAGTGCGGCAAGCCTGTAATCAGGCTCAGTGCCGAGCGTGGCGATGGTATCGAGGAGCTATACACAGCCCTGCGTGGCTTAAAGAGCGAGGAGGTGCGCTATATCACCGAAGGTTTCTGCCGTGCCGGAGAGCGTGTGCTGCTCGTTATGCCACAGGATAAGTCGGCACCCAAGGGTCGTCTTATACAGCCACAGGTGCAGACCATACGCGAGCTTCTCGATAGGGGGTGCATACCCATATGCTGTACGCCCGAGGATATGCCCCGCGCCTTGGAGTCGCTAAGCACCCCACCCGAGCTTATCATCACCGACTCGCAGGCCTTCGAGGCCGTATATCGTCTTAAACCCGAGAGTTCGACACTCACCTCATTCTCGATACTCTTTGCACGCTACAAGGGCGACATAGCCCTCTTTACCGAAGGTGTTAAGGCCTTGAAGGGCATTACTACGAAGTCGCGGATACTCATTGCCGAGGCTTGCACGCACACCCCACAGAACGAGGATATAGGTCGTGTCAAGCTTCCGCGATTGCTGCGCAAGAGGTTTGGCGAGGAGCTACATATCGACATTGTGGGTGGCGCGGAGTACCCCGACGACCTCTCGCCGTACGACCTTGTGATACACTGTGGCGCGTGTATGTTCAACCGCCGCCATGTGCTCAGCCGCATCGAGAGGGCGCGTAAGCAGGGCGTTGCCATAACCAACTACGGTGTTATTTTGGCTGCGCTGAGCGGTATTTTGGATAGAGTTCGCACTGAATAATTTGCAGTTAAGGATAAAATAAGTACCTTTGAGAAAATTTAGAGCCTTATGGATAAGATTAAGCTATTAGACCGTCAATTCAAGATAATGATTCCGGCCGAGGAGATAGACCAGGCTGTGGAGCGCGTTGCCGAGAAGCTCAACGAGCGATATAAGGGCAAGACCCCTATCTTCCTTGGAGTGCTCAGCGGAGCTTTTCTCTTTCTGAGCGACTTAGTGCGCAAGGTAAACTTCGACTCGCGCCTCGCCTTTGTGAAGATTTCGTCGTACGACGGCACGCAATCTACGGGTAATATCAAGCAGCACCTCGGCATCGACTTCGATATCGAGGGTAAGGATATAATCATCGTCGAGGATATCGTCGAGACGGGTCACAGCATGAACTACCTGCTCGACTATCTCAAGGAGCGCAAGCCGGCAAGTGTGGCTATCTGCACCCTCTTCTTCAAGCCCGAGAAGTTTCTCCACGAGTACAAGATCGACTATGTTGCCATGCCTATCGGCAACGAGTTTATCGTTGGCTACGGCTTGGACTACAACCAGATTGGCCGCAACCTCAAAGATATATATGTCTTAGACGAGGATTAGCCTCATTTTTTCATCTGCTACGAGCTATGACCGACTCAACGAAGGAGCGCATTATGCAATACTTTTGGCGTGGGCTAATTTTGGCCCTCACCGCCTACACCGTCATTGTCTGTATCGGCACGGTGTGGAAGATTACGCGTACGCGGATACGCAGCTCCGAGATTCGCGACCATATCGAGAGGCTCGAAGCCAAAATCTCGCGCGACAGCATCTTTGTTGAGCAGATACAGCACTCGCCCGAGTTTTTGGAACAGTTTGCTCGCGAGCAGTACCATATGCAGCGCAAGGGTGAGACTGTCTATATCCTCGCGGAGTAGCCGTTGGCATAAGGTCTATTAGGGGCTGGCTAAAAGAATTTAGCCGGCCCCAACTATGTTAAGAGGATAAAAAATAGCGTAACAACATACAATATCGGGCTATCTCGCTGCGTTAAATGTTAAACGAATAAAGATTTTGCCTATGAAGCATGTTGCCTCCTTATAATTTATATATGTAGAGTATGATACGTAAAACATTCACATTTCTAACCCTCATCGCCGTTTCGGCGTTGAGCGGTGTTGTTGCCTCGCGATGGTACGAGGCAAATATTACTAAGGAGGATAACATCGAGAGCGTCACCGAGAGGGTCTTCGCCGATACCGACACCTTTGCTGCTCGCAGCGACAGCTCATCGACACGCCTCACTGCAGCTATACCCTCGACTGAGTACCCCGACCTCACCTACGCTGCCGAGCATGCCGTGAGGGCTGTTGTAAACATTGAGGCTACTAAGCAGGTTGCCTCGCGCGGGCAATCTATCGACCCCTTCTTCCAATTCTTCGGCATCCCCGAGGGCTTCGGCTCACAGGGGCGTCGCGAGGCACGCGCCGGAGGCTCTGGCGTTATAATCTCGGAGGATGGATATATCGTCACCAACCACCATGTCATCGACGGTGCTTCTTCGCTACGCGTCAAGCTCTACGATGGTCGTGTCTTCGACGCCGAGATTGTCGGCTCGGACCCCTCGACAGATGTCGCCCTGCTGCGTATCGAGGCCGAGGAGCTCCCCATGCTGACGTTCGGCTCGTCTGACGACCTACGTCTTGGCGAGTGGGTGCTCGCCATAGGCTACCCCATGGAGCTGCAATCGACCATCACGGCGGGTATCGTCTCGGCTAAGGCCCGCAGCCTTGGCGCAACCACCGACCGCAACGGCATAGAGTCCTACATACAGACCGATGCTGCCGTAAACCCGGGTAACTCGGGCGGAGCGTTGGTTAATACGCGCGGCGAGCTTGTGGGCATAAACACCATTATCAAGACCTCGACAGGTAGCTACGTTGGCTACTCGTTTGCCGTGCCCGAGAGTATCGTTCGCAAGGTTGTTATCGACCTCAAAGAGTCGGGTGTTGTTCAGCGTGCCGTTTTGGGTATATCGTTCCGTGCTATCGATCAGGCCTTTATCGACGCTATGGACGAGAGTACGGGCATCAACACGATTGGGGGCATCTATGTTGCCTCGGTTGTCGAGGATGGTGCAGCCTCGAAGGCCGGACTTCGCAAGGGAGATGTGATTCTCTCGGTCGATGGTGTCGAGGTTAATGACTCGTCGGTATTCCTCGAGCAGATAGGCAAGCGTCGCCCGGGCGACACAATCAAGCTCGACGTAAGGCGCAATGGCGAGGTGCGCACCTTCAAGGCCACGCTCCAAAACCGCAGCGGTGCTACCGAGCTCCTCTCGCGCGACGATGTCGATATTGTCGCAACGCTTGGCGGCACTTTTGCCACAGCCTCGGATAGGCTCTGCCGCGAGCTCGACATACGCGGTGGTGTGCAGGTTACGTCGGTTAAGCCCGACGGACTCTTGGCGAGGGCCCGCGTGCGTCAGGGATATGTCATCACACACATCAACGACAAGCCGATAAATAGCATCGAGGATATGGAGCGCATGACCGACAAGATCAGCTCTATGGATGGTCTCTACCCCAATGGTCGAGCATCGAGCTATATGATTGTAGAGTAGGCTGCCGCAAAAATATCGTCGCTAAGTGTTGTCTGTTTCGAGATAATCTCCTATCTTCGCACTACCAAGCACACACTTGAGAAGTGGAGATAGATTGTAGATAAGGGCTTTTTATACCCTCCCCAAGAAATACACCACAGGCCTCAACCTCTTCGAGAACGGCTGCTCGGTACGCTACGTGAAAGACCTCACGGTAGAGTATGCCAACTAAAACCAAAGCAATTGGGCTGACCACCAAAGGTCAGCCCAATTTTTTTATCATCTATTTTAGCTGTTCTCGCGACTCTATCGCTACTCTATCTCTATTCTATGACTACTCGCGCCAAAGTAAAGGTGCTCCCACAGCAGCAAGCTCCTCGTCGCTAAGCTCCACAGAGATAATACCCTCGTCGTAGGCAGCAACCTCGTAGGGCTGATAGACAAGCAAGAGACCATCGTCGGTGAGTTGCGCCGAGCGCGGTATATAGACATCGTCGGCCGAAGCAAGGAAGAGAAGACCATCGCACAGCGCAGACAACCTATCGTAGATGATGCCACGAACAGCCGCGGCCCACTCGCCATCGACAAGATAGCCGAAGTCGTAGAGACGGCCCGTAGCTACATCGTAACACTCGCAGAGAAGCGACGTGCCACCATGAGCACCTCCCGAATAGATATCTACGCAGGTCTCGAAACATACCACACTGTCGTCGCGGCACAACAACGCCTGCTGGTCGAGCGTATAGCTGCAACCGAGGCACTCGACACCATCTATCTCGGTACAGCTCGAAGCATACTCCTCGACAAGAAGCTGCGCCGAATACTCGACATCGGCGGGCTCGACAGCACACTCATCGAAGGTGTGCAGATAGTTCATCCTATCTATCGCGGCGAGGACATCGCTCTTATCGGCATTGGCAATCCTCTGATAGCGTATATCAACACTGTAAAGACCCTCGTCGGCAGAGCACAATACAAACTCATCGAACTCGGGAAGAAGGGCTCCCTCGCTATTTCTGCGCTCCGAGCCACAAGCGACAGCAAAAAGAAGCATCGCAAAAACCACTCTTCTGATAACAATTTTCATAGTCAAAAAACCGTTTTAGAATGTAAAATTAGTGATTTTCGCGGTAAATTTCAATTTTTTTCACATTTTTTAGCAAAAAGTTTTGGAGAATAAAATTTTTGCCGTATATTTGCATCGTCAAAAGGTGACAAACAAACATGGTGGATTCATCTAAGGGCTAGGATACATGCCTCTCACGCATGACATAGGGGTTCGAATCCCCTATCCACTACAAACCAAACGGAGCAAGAAGATGTCGAAAGACATCTTTTTGTTTTTTATGCCTGCGCGTAAGCTCGCTTACAGACGAAGGCATAGGAAACAAAAGGGGGGCTACGCAGTAGCTTATTGCGAAGTGCAGGTTTGTTTAGGCCACGCGGCGAGCGTTGGGGAAAGGCGTTAAGCGGAGCAGACCGCAGGGATGCGTAGTAGCCAATCCCCTATCCACTACAAACCAAACGGAGCAAGAAGATGTGAAGTGACCCCTATTTATCACTAATAGATATTATATATCGCCCATCGATAGCGTCGGGCAGTGTTATCCTACCCGAGGCTACTGAGATCGTGGTGCGAATAGAGCGCGTGTTGTCGGCCGAGATTAGCTCCACGGCGTACTCCCCATCTGCCGGAAGCAGCTTATAGCTATCCGAGAGCGTGAAGACACCATTGCACGCATCGCCCAGAATAATATAGGGATGACCGAGCAGCTGCGAGGCACGCTCCACCCTGCCCAGCGCAATCTCGCCACGCACAACCGTAGAGCTAACCTTATCGCCCGAGGCCAAGTGCTGCTCGACACGTTCAAGAGCAAAGCCGAGCTCCTGAGCGAGGGGCTGCAAGGTCTCGTAACGACCCTCATTGCCGCGACCCAAGCGGTGGTTATAGCCGACAACCAAGCCACGCATACCCAAACGCCCCACAAGCGACTCGCGCACGAAGTGCTCGAAGGACTGACTGCGGAAACGCTCGTCGAAACGTGCAACAACGACATGGTCGATGCCTACACGTTCCAGCAACAAGGCCCTCTCCTCGACAGTGGTGAGCAGACCCATACCCTCGGCACGCCCCATAGCAATACGCGGATGAGGATCGAAAGTGACGACAACACTCTCCGCAGAGAGTCGCGCCGCTACGGCCTTAACCCTATCCAAGAGCACGTTATGACCCGAGTGTACGCCATCGAACGAGCCTACGGTAACCACCGTAGCCACATCGTGCGGAAAAGAGTCGAAACCATAGTGCAGCAGCATAGTCCGAGAGGTGGGTTTAGAGGTTTATTTTAGAGATTTAATATAGAGATTAGCTATTACTCTCCTCGGCGACCTTGACAAAGTAGGCTACCTTCTCCAAAAGGGTGGTTATATCGTAGTTCTCGACGACGATACCTTGCGGGAAGTTGAGCGGCGCAGAGGTAAAGTTAAGCACACCCTTGATACCCGAGTTGATGATAGGAACAACCAACGACGCAGCCGACGAAGTGGGCAACGAGACAATGACAATGCTTATATCGAGCTCCGGTACTCTACTCTCCAACTCGTCGATATGGTAGCACGGTATGCCATCAATGCTCTGGCCCACCTTGCGCTCGTCGATATCGAAGGCGGCGGTGATACGCAGCTTCAAGCCCTTGCCATTGAAGTACTTGGTAACAGCCTGGCCGAGGTGTCCCATGCCGATAACAGCCATATTCATAGGCTGCTCGCTATAAAGGATGTTGGTTATAAAGTCGATAAGCACACGCACATCGTAACCCTTCTTCGTGTCGCTCGAAAAGCCTATGAGCATAAGGTCGCGACGCACCTGCACAGCTGTAATGCCGTGCATACCCGCCAAGACATGCGAGAAGATATGTGTGATACCCTGAGCATGACATTTGAGGAGCGTGCGGCGGTACTCACTAAGACGCTCGATGGTCTTCTCGGGAATTGTATTTTCGATATTTGCCATACGCGCTAACGTGTCTCGATACTAAAATTACTGCGATACTGCTCCACAGTCCACTCCGTATTGACATAGAGGCCATCCTCGAAGCGGAAACGATAGGCCGTAGTCAGCGGCGAGAAGAGCTCCTCGCCGAAGGTGGTGTCTATGCCCATAAACATCCTGCGACAGAAGAGCATAGCAGCGTCGTAGCCTCGGTAAGCAAACATCGAGGGCAGTGTGCCATAGGCCTCGACATATCGGCCATCGAAGTAGCGGACAACCTCCTCGTGGCGTTTAGCGTGGTAGGGAACAACAAACAAGACATTGTTCTTGAAGAACGACTGCCTATCGATATTCTTCATGTTCAACCACTTGCGATTGCCAAGCACCGAGTAGTCGCCGTAGGTCAAGCCTCGGCCCGCTATCGAAGCCTTAGTTGATGATAGCGTCGTAAGGATGCGATCTACATCGGTCTCCGACGAGGCTACAACGACAAAGAGTTTCTCCGAGGGTGTACGCATCAAATCCTCCATGATGACCTCCTCGCCATTGCTGCCATCGGCAATACGGTGATAGAAGAAGGATTCGCGGTCGAAGACGAAGTTCAGGTTGCGGCGCGGTGAATTTGCGCTCATTGCAACAATCTCCTCGGCATAGTTCCAATCGTTACCTCCGGCATATATCGTGATAATCTCGCGACTGCCATCGAAGAGCTCGGCAAGCTTATCGAAGCGGTGCGACTCCTCGGCTTGCAACTGGAAGAGCACAGGGCTGCGCAGAGCCTCCATATCGGCTAAGGGGGTAACCACAGGGACCTCGTTAGCCTCGGCATGGTTGAGCACATGGCGTATCTCGCCCTCGTGTACAGGGCCTATGATAAGCTGAGCATCGTAGAATCCGGGTTCATAGTTCACAATATCAGCGATATTCGATGCGCTACTGCGCGTATCGAACACCGAGAGCTCGATAGTATATCCCTCGGCTTTGAGATCCTCCATAGCCAAGAGCACACCCTTGTATAGATCTACATAGTTGGGGTTAATCTTATTGTCGCGAACATGGAACGGCAACATGAGAGCTACTTTGAGGGTATGGTGCTCGGGGAGCGGCGGGAAGGCCACCTCCACGGGATTTACCTCGCCATCAAGGCCCTCGCCTGCGAAGATACCATACTCCTCGGCCTCGGCACGCTGCTCGTCGATAATCTCGCGGGGTGCAGTAGCGGTGCTATCCACCGATTCGACACGCTCCTCGGCTGCCGCAACACTCTCTGTCGGCGGCTCAGCCTGAGCAGTCTCACCCTCGGCCTCGATATCGACAAATATCGTCATACCAACCTTGATGTCGCGATGACTTTTAAGGTTGTTGATGTGCAGCAGGTCGCGCGACGATATGCCGTAACGCCTCGATATGGAGTAGAGCGTCTCGCCTCTCTTGACCACATGCTTGGCAACACCCGCCTTAACAGGCTCATCGTCATCACGCTTACGGCTCTCCTTTTCGAGCTCCTTGGCCGAGGTATATCCTATCTCGGAGCGACGTAGGCGCAGCTCCGAGCCCACCTCCAACTTGTTTGGCTCGATACCCGGATTGTCGGCCTCCAATGTCGATAGGGATATCTTGTATTTGCGGGCTATCGAGTAGAGAGTCTCGCCCTTAGCTACCGTGTGCAGCCTGAAACGCTTGGAGTCGATGGTGTCGCGCTGCAGGTCAGCCACCTCCTTGTAGGGTATAAGCAGCTTGTTTCCCGCTTTAAGTGTCGAAGCGGTGAGGTTGTCGTTACATTCGACAATATCGTGCGTCGTAACGCCGTAGGCTTTCGACAACGAGTAGAGCGTATCGCCACGCACCACAGTATGCAGATAGTAGTTCTTGCCATCGACAGTAACCTTCACTCCCGAAGGCTCGGTAGCCATTGCCGCCACCGACACTATCAGTAGCAGGGGCACAATCAACAATCTCTTTATTCTCATATAGCTCTTATCGTAGCAGTCTCCGTCATGAGGAGTGCTACCTCTTCATACGCAATCTAATATCGGTTATCACCTTTTTGGTGTATAGCGGGAAGTCGCCATTCATCATCCAGGTATAGTAGCTCGGCTCATCACGGAAGACCTCCTCAACCTTGCGGCCCTTGTGCTTTCCGAAGGTGAAAATCTCGCATCCGGCATTGTCGTAGCCTATGCGCCCCGCAAAGTCGGCACTCTCGAAGTGTGTCGAGAACTCGGCGAGCTCCTCGACCGTAGAGCCTATGTCGCCATAACGCTCAATCTGCGCCTCGAGCACCTCGTAGGTCGCTATTGTGTCGGCCTCGGCAGAGTGGGCATTCTCAAGATCCTTATCGCAGTAGAATTTGTAGGCCGCAACAAGCGTACGCTGCTCCTTCTTGTGGAAGATATTTTGTACATCGATATACTTACGACGCTTGAAATCGACATCCACTCCTGCACGCATAAACTCCTCGACAAGCACAGGAAGGTCGAAGCGATTGGAGTTGAACCCTCCGAAGTCGCAACCCTCGATAAACTTGGCTAACGACTTGGCTATCTGGCGGAATGTAGGCTCGTCGCGCACATCATCGTCGGTTATGCCGTGTACTGCCGTTGCCTCCTCGGGGATATGCATCTCGGGGTTTATACGACGTGTCTTTACAGACTTTTGTCCATCGACCTCAACCTTAACCATCGATATCTCGACAATACGGTCATTCGAGGTATCTACGCCGGTTGTTTCCAGATCGAAGAATATTATCGGCCTTTTGAGTTGTAGATTCATAGTCTTAATTTTTATGTGTTGCAGAGCAGAGCTCTAACTCCCCACTGCACAGACAAAAAGCCTGACAGCCTGAGGGTCGCGGAGCGTAAGTGGCCTCTGCGGGTAGTGCGGGTCTTACGAGTTCTGTAGGTATTAGCGGGTACGACCTGCAGCTTTTGTGGGTTTTGTAGGTTACATGGGTTATAATAGGTTATATGGGAAAAGCCCATCTTACCTATCTGACTCATTTGACCTATCTAACCTATCTGACCTATTTGATCCATTTGACCTACTTCATCAGCGGTAGGCCGCTTTGTTGTCAGAAGGCAACCCACACCTACATTAGCGGTAGGCCCCTTTGTTGTCAGAAGGCAACCCACACCTACATTAGCGGTAGGCCCCTTTGTTGTTAGAAGGGGTTAGATGTGACGGCTGCTCGAAGTATGAAAAAGCGCAGTTTACTTAGCGTAAATGAGTATTTTTCAGACGAGGTAGATGCCGCAGATGACCCCTTATCACAACAAATTAAGCGTTAATCATCATCGGCATTAGCAACATCAACACCTCGCCAATATGCTTGTCGTCATATACAGGCTTGAAGACACCGGCACGGGTAGAGTCGGCAAGCTCAACAAGCACAGTAGGAGTATCGATGTTAGAGAGAATCTCGACAAGGAAGGTCGATTTGAAGCCGATAGTCACAGGCTGCCCCTCATAGCTGCACGAGATAGTCTCGTTGGCCGATACCGAGAAGTCGATATCCTGCGCTGCAAGGCTGATCTTATTGCCGGCGATATCCATGCGGATAAGGTTTGTCGTGGGATTCGAACATACCGCAACACGCTTGATACCGTTTACAAGCTCGACACGATCAACAAGCACTCGGTTGGGGTTCGAGGTGGGTATCACGGCGTTGTAGTTGGGATAGTTACCCTCGATAAGGCGGCATACGAGCTTGTGGTTTTTAAGGTCGAAAACCACATTCTTGGCATCGAACGTAACACGGATAGGCTCCTCCTCCTTCAGAAGCACACCCTTGAGAAGGTTTGCAGGCTTCTTGGGCAGGATGAACGACGCATTGAAATCGACATCGGCGCACTCCGACACCGAGCGCACGAGCTTGTGAGCGTCGGTAGCTACGAAGGTGAGCTTACCCTCCTCGAAGTTGAAATATACACCATTCATCACGGGGCGCAACTCGTCATCGGCCGTAGCGAAGATGGTCTTGTTGATACCGGCGATGAGCATATCGACATCGAGGAGTATCTCCTTATGCTCTGCACCGATAGTCTGCATTGCAGGGTAGCTCACAGCACTTGCTCCGGGAATCGAGAGCGAGCCACTCGCCCACTTAACACGAATCTCCCATGTGGTGTCGTTCACATCGAACTCCAAAGGCATCTCGGGAAACTCCTTCAACGAGTCGAGCATAAGCTTTGCAGGAGCAGCGATGATACCCTCACGCTCGACATTATCGACGCGCAGATGGCCGATAAGGGTTGTCTCCAAGTCTGAGGTTGTAACGGTTAGCTCATCGCCTTTGAGTTCGAGGAGGAAGTAGTCGAGGATGGGCAGTGTGTTCTTGCTGCTGATAACCTTACCTGTTGTTGCCAACAGAGAGAGAAGTGCTGAACTTGATACGGTAAATTTCATAGTTGTTTGGTTTATTATTCGTTATTTTTATGTTGCGATTAAAGTGTTGCGAGCTTATCCAACGCAAGCTCAATCATGCGGCGCACAAAGGGTTTATAGTCAGTGCAGGCATCCTTAGCCACACGCTGTGCGATGATGGTACAGATGGTTGCTGCGCGGTGACCCATAAGTGCCGATAAGCCGGCAAGTGCCGAGCCCTCCATCTCGAAGTTCGTGATGCGACGACCCTCGAAACTAAACGACTCGATCTTGGCGTTAAGCTCCACGTCGTGCGGACACAGGCGCACCCAACGGCCCTGCGGGGCGTAGAAGCCAGGGGCTGCAATGGTTATACCCTCGCGTGTAACATCGCTAAAAAGGTCGTAGAGGCTCTTGTCTGCATCGACAAAGTAGGGCGCAGGGAGCTTCGAATACCATGCAGTATGCTCCTCGAAGGCCTTTTCGAGGCGCAGGTCGCAGACGCTGTCGCGACCCTCGTAGTACGAGAGCAGGCCATCGAAGCCGAGCGACGTGCGCGAGAAGATGACCTCGCCAACCTCGATATCGCGCTGAATGGCTCCAGACGTACCGAGACGCACAAGGGTAAGCTGCTTGAACTCGCTCTTGACCTGACGAGTGGCAAAGTCGATATTTGCCAAAGCGTCGAGCTCCGTGACACAGATGTCGATGTTTCCGATGCCTATGCCTGTCGATAGTACCGTCATACGGCGACCTTTGTAGCTACCCGTAACGGTGTGAAACTCGCGATTTGAGACCTCACACTCCCTCTCGTCGAAATATTCGGCAATCATGGCTACACGACCCGGATCGCCCACCAAAATAACAATATCCGAGATTTGCTCGGGGCGAAGATGAAGATGGAAAATCGAGCCATCCCCATTGATTATCAGCTCAGAAGAGGGAATCGTTCTCATATCATCGAATTTTTATTATTCCAATTATTTTTAATATTCGCGTAAAGTTAATAACTTTGTCAGAAATAGCAAAATGTTTTAGTCTAATTTTACAAAATTTACGAACTATGACACTTATCAAATCTATATCCGGAATCCGCGGAACAATAGGAGGAGCTCCCTCGGAGAACCTGACACCCATTGATGTTGTAAAGTTTACGACGGCCTATGCCCGCCTTATCAAGCGCAAGCACGAGGAGCGCAGAATCACGGTCGTCGTAGGTCGCGATGCACGTCTCTCGGGCTCGATGGTCGAGAGCCTTGTTGAGGGCACACTGCTTGGCGCAGGTGTCGATGTCATCAACGTAGGCCTATGCACCACTCCGGGTACAGAGATGGCCGTAATAACACATAAGGCCGATGGCGGCATCATCATCACCGCCTCGCACAACCCCCGACAGTGGAACGCCCTGAAGCTGCTGAACGAGCGTGGCGAGTTTCTCGACGATGCCGAGGGCAAGGAGGTGCTGGCAATGGCCGAAGATAGTGACTACAACTACCCTACCATCGACTCTATCGGACACGTCGTTCTGCGCGAAGATTTCAACAGAAAGCATATCGAGCAGGTATTGGCCCTGCCGTTAGTCGATGTCGAGGCGGTGCGCAAGCGTAGGTTTAAGGTGGTTGTCGATGCTGTTAATTCGGTAGGTGGCGTAGTCATCCCCGAATTGCTACGCGAGCTTGGCTGCGAGGTTGTAGAACTCAACTGCGAGCCTACGGGCGAGTTTGCGCACAACCCCGAGCCTCTGCCCGAGAACCTAACCGAGATTTCGGAGGTTATACGTCGTGAGGGTGCAGACTTAGGTGTTGTGGTCGATCCCGATGTCGATCGTTTGGCCTTTGTGATGGAGAATGGCGAGATGTTTGTCGAGGAATATACGTTGGTGGCTGTTGCCGACTATGTTTTGCGCCACACAAAGGGTAACACCGTGTCGAACCTGTCGTCGTCACGCGCCCTGAGCGACATCACCTCGCGCTACGAGGGTTGCTCGTACTCGGCGGCTGCCGTAGGCGAGGTAAATGTTGTGAAGAAGATGAAGGATACGGCGGCCGTTATCGGTGGCGAAGGTAATGGCGGAGTGATCTACCCCGAGCTTCATTACGGCCGTGATGCGCTGGTAGGCGTTGCTCTCTTTTTGACCTATTTTGCAGGTATGAATATGACCATGTCGGAGCTTCGTCGAAGCTACCCTGCCTACTTCGCATCGAAGAACAAGATTGAACTTACGCCCGAGATTGATGTCGATAAGATTTTGCGCGAGATAAAGTCAAGATACTCAAACGAAAGAGTCAATGATATTGACGGTGTAAAGATCGACTTCGAAGCGAATTGGGTACACCTGCGCAAGTCGAACACCGAGCCCATCATCCGTATCTACACCGAGGCTCAAACAATGGCCGAGGCCGATGCATTGGCAAAGCGTTTTATTTCCGAAATAGAACAAATTTGCAAAGCTTAACATAGCTCAATCACAAACCTAAAATATACTATTATGAAACTTGCAAACAACTACATCGAACAGAACAAAGAGCGTTTCTTGGAGGAGCTCTTCGACCTTCTTCGCATACCCTCGATCAGTGCACAGCCATCGCTGCATAAGCAGGATATGGTACGTTGCGCCGAGTGGCTCGCTGCAGCCCTCGTTAAGGCGGGTGCAGACCGCGCAGAGGTTATGCCCACCGAAGGTAACCCCGTGGTATATGCCGAGAAGATTATCGACCCCAAGGCTAAGACCGTTCTTGTGTATGGACACTACGACGTGATGCCCGAGGACCCCATCGACGAGTGGAAAAGCAACCCCTTCGAGCCCGAGATTCGCGACGGCCGTATATGGTGTCGCGGTGCCGACGACGACAAGGGTCAGCTCTACATGCACGCCAAGGCTTTCGAGGCTATGGTAGCTACCGACACCCTCCCCTGCAATGTGAAGTTCATGCTCGAGGGCGAGGAGGAGATTGGCTCGCCCAGCCTCTATAAGTTCTGCGCCGACAACAAGAAGCTCCTCAAAGCCGACATCATCCTCGTATCGGATACCTCGATGATCGGCCTCGAAACACCCACCATCACCGCCGGCTTGCGTGGCTTGACCTACATGCAGGTTGAGGTTACAGGCCCCGACAAGGATCTTCACTCGGGTCTCTTTGGTGGCGCAGTAGCCAACCCCGCAAATGTGCTTGCTCGCCTTGTAGCATCGCTTACTGACGAGTTCGGCCGTGTAACTATCCCCGGCTTCTACGACGATGTACGCATCCTCTCGGAGGCTGAGCGTAAGGCCCTCAACAAAGCCCCCTTCTCGCTTGCCGAGTACAAGAAGGCTCTCGACCTCGGCGATGTAGAGGGTGAGATTGACTATACTACAATGGAGCGTACAGGTATCCGCCCCTCACTCGACGTGAACGGCATATGGAGCGGCTATACAGGCGAGGGCACTAAGACGGTTATCCCCTCGAAGGCATACGCAAAGATATCTATGCGTCTTGTGCCCAATCAGGACTTTAAGAAGATTGCTAAGCTCTTCGAGAAGCACTTCCGCCGCATAGCTCCCAAGAGTGTGAAGGTTGATGTTAAGTTCCTACACGGTGGTGCTCCCTACGTTTCGCCTACCGACCTGCCCGCATATAAGGCTGCCGAGAAGGCCGTAGAGACAACCTTTGGCATCACTCCACTGCCCTTCTACTCGGGTGGTTCGATACCTATCATCTCGGGGTTCGAGAACATCCTCGGCATCAAGTCGATACTTCTTGGCTTCGGTCTCTCGAAGGATGCTATCCACTCGCCCAACGAGAGCTACGGTCTCGACCAATTCTACAAGGGTATGGAGACTCTTCCCTACTTCTACAAGTACTTCGCAGAGATGAAATAGTGTAACGTAGGATATACAAATATAATGGGCTGGCCAATTCGCTTAGGCCAGCCCATTATATATTATTACGCCACTGCTACTTGTCACGCTTCTTACCCTTGCCGCGTAGGCGCGTAACTCCATCGATGAAGCAGAGCGGGTGGGTAGGTGCTCCCGGGAGCCACAAATCGACATGATACTTATCGAGGAACGACCTATCGACGGCCGGACTATCGGCATAAAGACCGCCAGATATTGCCTCCGAGCCGCAGACAATCAACACCTTAGGCTTTGCAATCGAGTTATAACATATATCGAGTGCCTCGGCCATATTCTCGCTTATAGGGCCTGTAAGCACAAGGCCGTCGGCGTGGCGCGGTGAGGCGGTAAAGCCTACGCCATAGCGACCGAAGTCGAAGTTTACGTTGCCCGTAGCACCGAGCTCCATCTCCACCGAGGCATCGCCGCCGGCCGAGACCTCTCTAAGCTGCAAGGCTCTACCAAAGAGCTTTGCTATCTCGGGGCGTATGCTCTCGCTATTGAAGCAGGGCTTGGTCTGTCCAGCCATAACCACAAGGTCCTCGCGGCGTGTTGCAGCAAGACGATGTTCGTTAGTGAACCTAATGTTCTTAGGAGCACACTTTGCGCACTCGCCACAGAATAGACAACGACCCATATCCAAGCTCAGGGGCGACACCGTGATAGCGCGTGTAGGACATATCGCCGCTGCACGCTCCAGGTCGCTCTTATCGTCGGTGATACTCAACTCGGGAAAGCCGCGGAACTCCTCTGTGAGGGTCACGCCATCCAAATCGGGGATATACTGCCAACCGTGGCTACGAAGTATTTTCAGTTTACCAAAAAGCATAATTTACACTCCTCTATTTATGCGTCGAACTACAGGTCGTGGCCGCAGTATGACAGGTTAAAACTCTTATTGTTGATGGGGAAGTCCGATATTCCCTCCGAGCGCACGGCAATAGCCAACGCTAACCAATTGTGTAAGCTCGGGTCCTTAATCTTATACTTTACGATGCTTCCCTCCGAATCGGTGATTGCAACATGGCATATCTCACCGCGCCAACCCTCGACAAGCGAGAAGCTGAGGGCCTCGCCGCGGAACTTAGCCTCGTAGTTAGGCGACAGACGCTTCGACGAGGGGCGGTGCGACACCAACGCCTGCTCGATATAGTCGGCACTCTGCAACACCTCGTCAAGGCGCGTTGCGAGGCGCGACATGACATCTCCGTCGTGCTTCACTATGGGCTCATGCGTGAAGGACTTAGCATAGTAGCCCGAGGGGTGGGTGCGTCGCAGGTCGCGCATAAGGCCGCTCGAACGTGCCGCCATGCCTACACCACCGATACGCGCCATCTCGTCGCGCGACACCAAGCCACACTGCTCGAAACGCGCCACAAGAGTCTGTGCCTCGAGCACATCGCTACGCAGCTCATTATAACGACGACGCACATCGGCAACATTGCGACGAATAGTCTCTATCTTAGCCTCCGTGAGCGGATGGTTTGTACCAAAGGGGCGGATAAGGCTCTTACCAAAGCGGTTACCACACCATGCCTGAGTGGTGTTGATAGTAACTGTGCGCAAGGCCTCGCAGGCCACCTGATAGAGCTGAAAACCGATGTCGGTAGCCAAAGCTCCCGTATCGGCAAGGTGCATAGCCATACGCTCCAACTCGATAGCCACGAAACGTTCCAACTCCAACTCCTCGTCGATAGGCTCATTTGACAGACGCTCCGTAAGCTGCGCATAGGCCGTAGCATGAGCTACAGCACTATCGCCGGCAACTGACTCGGCGATAAGGGTCTGACGCAGACGGTTATCGGTCGATGTCATCTCTCTCTCCACGCCACGGTGCTGATAGCCGAGGGCTATCTCGAGGTGGAGCACCTGCTCGCCATTACATATGAAGCGGAAGGCTCCGGGCTCGATGATACCTGCATGAATAGGGCCCACATTGACCTCGTGGAGCTCCTCGCCCTCCATCTCGTAGAAGGGGTAGCTATCCATCGACGAGCTACGATCTCGCCTATCGTGCGAAAAGCGCAGAGGTTTGAGCCATGGGTGGTTATCGAAGGGTATGCCGTAGAGTTCGTGCATCTCGCGCTCAAAGGGGTGAAACTGCTCGTGCAGTGCCGTCAGCGAGGCTAAACCCGAGGCGTAGTAGTCGGGGATAAACGAGGTGATGAGCACCTCGCCCGTAGCATCGTCGAGTAGCAACATAAAGAAGCGCAAGCCACTCTCAATCTCCTGAGCGAAGTAGTGAGCCACATGGTAGCGGCTATCATTCATTCTATCTTTAAGGTCGTTGTAGAGCTCCACATACTCCACAACCGGAATCTCGGCCAAGGCTACGGCCGAGGCGGTATTTGTTGTTCTGAGGTATAGTTCCATAATCTTAGCCGATATTTACAATTGTATCGATAGCCTCACGCAGAAACTCGGGCTGCCACACACCGAGCACTATTGCCACGATAAGGAGCACCGTTGCCGAGTACGAGAGGCGGCGATTTACTTCCGAGAGGTGTAGCTTGTCCTGATTGCTGTGGTAGTTAAGACGCAGAGCACGCAACCATATGTTATAGATAACAACGCACATCAAAAGCAACATAACAACGAGCAACCACCAGCTTCCCACCGACACAATCTCGCTGAATATCATGACCTCGGTAAGGAAGAGCGGCGAGGGAGGAAAGGCGAGAAGCACCAAAGTACCAACATAGAAGCCCATGGCACCAACGCGGTTGATGTTAAGATAGTTACCTATACGGTTAATGCTATAACTATCGTAGATATGACGTATGATACCCACCTGGAAGAACATCGAGCTCTTGACCAACGTGTGACACACCACGTGGAATACTGCGGCCCAAAGCGCTACTCCACCGATGCCCATACCGATAGCCACAATACCCATATTCTCCACTGTCGAGTACGACAGAAAATGTTTGTAGTTGTTTGTTCGGCGCAGGAACATAGCACCTACGGCCAACGACAACACGCCGATGAGT
>JAZNDK010000081.1:0-5036 GCA_045588005.1 Alistipes sp.
AGCCTCAGGAGATGACAGGCGAGTCGTAGGTAGAGTTTAAGTAGTGCGACTCTACGCATTACACTCTTACGATTAGGGCTGTCTCTTGCGGGTCGGCCCATTTGTTTTGTAGCTCTTGTTACCCCCCCATCACTCAGTAACAGGAGTAACAGGAGTAACGGTAGTAACGCGAGTAACGGTAGTAACACATACCGTTACTACCGTTACTTCTTACACTCTTCGCTCTCTTTGCGTTGCTTGACAAAGTCTATAACGCCGTTTAGCGACTCTACAAGTTTGTCGAAATCCTCCTTATAGAGGTAAATCTGATGTCGTGAGAATGTTGTCGAGCCATCGCCCTGCACTCGTTTGCGCGACTCGGTGATGGTGACATAGAGGTCTTCGCTACGCGTAGCCTTAACATCGAAGAAGTAGGTGCGCTTGCCGGCGCGTACGACATCTGTGTGGATTACATCCGCAGGATCATCCTCCTGACGAGGGGTGTACTCTGTTGCCATGTTGCTGTCGAAATTGTAAGTTAGTAGCTAAAATCCGAAACGACAATTCGATAAGTATCATAGCAAACATCACAATTCAACCGCGCCTATATCAACGTAGCTCGAATAAAAGGACCGTTTCGTATGACGAAGATAGGGAAAAAATTACAATCTTCCAAACGATTTACCAAAAAATATGGCTTAGAGTAGCGTTAGAAGCCATTTTTGTTAATTATCTGCCGATCGCAAAACATCGATGGCACGACGTAGTGTAGCGTCGTAGTCTATATTATATATAGGTATAACCGTGCCTTCACCATAGAGTTCGCGACCTAAGCGTGCACGAATAAAGGCTTGCAGCTTTGCTCGTTCCTCGGGTGTGGATGGCGTGTCATACATGCATCGGCGAATAATTTCGACAGATTGGCTATCGAGTTCAAAATTAGATATATACAACTCCGACGTGGGGTATTCTTCGACGAAGGTAGGATAGCCCCTGCGGTCGAACAACTCGACAATAACCTCATCGACAACACCGCGAGCAAGTGCGCGACCCAAGTAGCTTGTCGAGTCCACCTGCTCCTCTTCGACCCATATGTCGGGGAGAATACCTCCCTCGCCATAGAGCTCATGCCCACGATAGGGGCGTTGGATATTGCGCCCCGATGGGGTCTTATAGCGTGCTCGCGTAACAGCAATGCCTGAGCCATCATCTAAGGCTATGAGCCGCTGCACCAACCCCTTGCCATAGCTTCTGCGCCCAACGACCGTGGCGCGACCATGATCCTGCAATGCCCCTGTCAGAAGCTCGCTTGCCGAGGCCGATATTTCGTCGATAAGTATAGCTATGTTCAGGTCGTAGTAATCGCCCCGAGAGAATGTTTTGTACTCTTTGATGCGCCCGCCGCGACTCTCGGTCGAGACTATCACCCTATCCTTATCGAGAAACATCGATGCGATATCGAGCACAGCATTAAACTCCCCGCCATTGTTTCCGCGCAGGTCGATAATAAGGCTATGCATAGCCTCGGCATACGCGTCAAGAGCTTTACCAAGTTCCACCGCGCTCATACGCGAGAAGTTGGTGAGGTGAACATAGGCGGTGCTATCCCCAAGCATCACTGCCGAGGCAAGCGTAGGCGAGGCAATATTGTCGCGGGTGAGCGTAACATCGAAAGTGCTATGTTCGAAGGGTCGCAAAATAGCGAGTGTGACCCTTGTGCCTCGTGCTCCGCGCAGTAGCGTGGCTATCGAGTCGCGCCCCTCGGTGGAGAGTGCGCGGCCATCTACCGAGAGTAGGCGGTCGCCCTTGTGCAGCCCGGCACGTTCGGCGGGAGAGCCTTGCATCACTCGGCTGATTACCAACGTGTCGCAATAGTTCATATAACCTATTCCTACACCTGCATAGTGGGCTCTGAGCATCGAACGCATCGAGCGCATATCCTCGCGTGACAGGTAGCGAGAGTGGGGGTCAAGCCTCTCGAACATAGCAACAAGTGCCGCCTCGGCAAGGGTGTCAAGGGGCACTTCGTCGATATAGTGGCGGTCGATATAGTCGAGCACTCGGCCTATTTTGCGCTTAGCATCTTTAAGCTCGGAGCGTGGTTTGCCGGCAGAGAGCGTAGCTACCGAGAGTAGCAGAAGCAGCGCGATAGTGGCGAGTCGTCGCATCCAATGACCTCGTTTATAGAGCATCGGCAAGATCGTTGAACGAAACCTCGCGTTGCTCGCCCGAGAGCATATCTTTGAGCGTAACAACACGGCGTTGCAACTCCTCCGAGCCAAGTATCACAACATAGGGTATTCCGCGGCGGTTGGCATACTCCATCTGCTTCTTCATCTTCGCCGCCTCGGGGTATATCTCCGTAGCAACACCCTTATCGCGGAGCTTACCAACGAGGAGCATAGATGCCATCTGCTCCTCCTCGCCAAAGTTGGTGAAGAGCACCTTAGTCGAGCAAGCCAACTCCTTGGGGAAGAGGTCCAAGCCGAGCATTACGTCATAGATGCGGTCGGCACCAAACGAGATACCCACGCCCGACATACCCGACATGCCGAAGATGCCTGTGAGGTCATCATAACGGCCACCGCCCGAGATTGAGCCGATAGCGTAGTCGTTGGCCTTGACCTCGAAGATTGCTCCCGTGTAGTAGTTCAAACCGCGAGCCAACGATAGGTCGAGTTCGGGTGTCAAGGCTATACCCAAAGCCTCGACAGTGTCGAATATGGTGCGCATCTCTTCGATACCCTTAGCACCCGTCTCCGAGCCAGCGATGACATCACTTAGCTTGCTGAGTTTCTCGGCATTAGTACCGCTAAGCTCGAGTATTGGTTGAAGACGCGATATAGCCTCGTCGTCGATACCGCGCTCTCGGAGCTCGGCCTTAACATTATCGAGACCAATCTTATCGAGCTTGTCGATAGCCACGGTGATATCCATCATCTTGTCGGCGTGGCCTATGCTCTCGGCGATGCCGTAGAGTATCTTGCGGTTGTTCATTTTGAGCGTTACCGAGATACCGAGCTTCGCAAAGACGCGGGCTACGATATCGACAAGTTCGACCTCCGAGAGCAACGACTTCGAGCCTATGACATCGACATCGCACTGGTAGAACTCTCTGTAGCGGCCCTTCTGTGGGCGGTCGGCACGCCATACGGGCTGTATCTGATAACGTTTGAACGGAAAGACAATCTCGCTCTGGTGCTGTACGACATAGCGTGCAAAAGGCACGGTGAGGTCGTATCTGAGACCCTTCTCCGAAATTTTGGATGCCTGACGCAGCTCCTCATCCGAGAGCTTAGCTCCGTAGTCGCCCGAGTTCAGAATCTTGAATAGTAGCTTGTCGCCCTCGTCGCCATACTTACCAAGAAGTGTCGAGAGATTCTCCATCGCAGGAGTCTCCAACGGCGCGTAGCCAAATAGTCGGAAGACGCTTTTTATAGTGTCGAATATATAGGTGCGACGCATCATCTCCTCGGGAGAGAAGTCGCGCGTACCCTTTGGTATTGATGGTTTCTGTGCCATAATTACTGCTTCAATTACTTCGCTAATTACTGCTCTGCCAATAGTTTCTTATACTTAACACGCTTGGGCGTTGTATCCTCGCCCTGAGCCTTCTTCCACGCCTCATACTCCGAGTATGAACCCTCGTAGAAGACAACCTTCGAGTCGCCCTCGAACGAGAGGATGTGCGTAGCGATACGATCCAAGAACCAACGGTCGTGCGAGATAACCACAGCACATCCCGCGAAGTTCTCCAAACCCTCCTCCAATGCTCGGAGCGTGTTCACATCGATATCGTTGGTAGGCTCGTCGAGGAGCAATACGTTGCCCTGCTCTTTGAGTGCAAGGGCGAGGTGCAGACGGTTGCGCTCACCGCCCGACAGCACGCCACACTTCTTCTCTTGGTCTGCGCCGTTGAAGTTGAAGCGGCCGACATATGCGCGGGCAGGAACTTGACGATTGCCAAGCTGGATAAGGTCGCTGTTCTGCGAGATGACCTCATAGACAGTCTTGTCCGGATCGATAGACTTATGCTGCTGATCTACGTAGGCAAGCTTTACGGTAGGGCCTACGCGGAAGCTACCCGATGTGGGCTCCTCCAAGCCCATAATCATACGGAAGATGGTAGTCTTACCCGTGCCGTTAGCACCAATAACACCAACAATGCCGGCAGGGGGTAGCGAGAACTCCAAATTCTCGTACAACACTCTGTCGCCAAAGGCCTTTGTCACGCCCTGCGCCTCGATAACCACATCGCCCAAACGAGGACCGTTGGGGATATAAATCTCGAGCTTCTCCTCGCGCTCCTTAGTGTCGGCATTCATCAACTTGTCGTAGGCCGAGAGACGAGCCTTCGACTTAGCGTGACGACCCGAGGGCGACATGCGCACCCACTCCAACTCTCGTTCGAGGGTCTTGCGACGCTTGCTCTCCTGCTTCTCCTCCATGGCCATACGCTGAGTCTTCTGCTCCAACCACCCCGAGTAGTTACCCTTCCAAGGAATACCCTCGCCACGGTCGAGCTCCAAAATCCAACCGGCTACGTTATCGAGGAAGTAACGGTCGTGCGTAACGGCGATGACCGTACCCTTGTACTGTTGTAAGTGCTGCTCCAACCAGTCGATACTCTCGGCATCGAGGTGGTTGGTGGGCTCGTCGAGAAGCAATACGTCGGGCTGCTGCAAGAGTAGGCGGCACAATGCCACGCGGCGACGCTCACCTCCCGAGAGTACGCTTACACTCTGGTCGGGATCGGGGCAACGCAACGCATCCATGGCGCGCTCCAATACGCTGTCAAGCTCCCAGCCGTTCACCTGGTCGATCTTCTCGTAGAGCTCGCCCTGACGCTCGATGAGGCGTGCCATCTCGTCGTCGGACATAGGCTCGCATAGCTTCATGTTGATATCCTCGTACTCCTTGAGCAGGGCTACGGTCGATGCTGCACCCTCCTCGACAATCTCCTTTACGGTCTTTGAGGGGTCGAGCTGCGGTTCCTGCTCCAAGTAACCTACCGTATAACCCGGCGAGAATACCACCTCGCCTTGGAAGCTCTTGTC
>JAZNDK010000082.1:0-8704 GCA_045588005.1 Alistipes sp.
CACATGTTGAGCACGCGCTCCACCTCGCCACCGAAGTCGGCGTGACCCGGGGTGTCGATAATGTTGATTTTGTAATCCTTATATATCACCGATACATTCTTCGAGAGGATGGTTATGCCTCTCTCTCGTTCGATATCGTTATTGTCGAGGATAAGGTCGCCTCCCGACTGCTCGTTATCGCGCAGGATATTACCCTGCATAATCATCTTATCTACAAGTGTCGTCTTGCCATGATCGACATGGGCGATAATGGCTATGTTGCGTAGGTTTCGCATAACTTTATGCTTATATCTAAATTTTACGCGACAAAGGTATAAAAAAAATGGGTGATTGGCAAGGCCAATCACCCACTAATATCGCTATTTCTTCTCGGATAACCTCTCTATGCGACTACTTATCGCAGTGCGGGCAGTGCTCATGCTCGGCAAGTATGGTGTGTGGCACTCGGCCGTGAGTGACAATCTGCAACGGACAGTCGTAGTTACGCAGCTGCTCTTCGGTGATGATGTTCGAGTCGTGGCGATGCAGGTGGCCATTGACGCAGACTATCGAGCGCACAATACTCGATACAGTGCCTAAGTCGTGCGATATCATGACAATAGCCATCCTATCTGAGAGGTGGTGCAACATGTTGTATAGCTCGTTCTCAAAGCGATTATCGACAAAGTTTGCCGGCTCGTCGAGGAGTAGAAGCTTGGGCTCCGATATTATCGCACGGCAGAGCATGACGCGTTGCAGCTGGCCTCCCGAGAGTTCGCCTATGGCGCGTCGCGATAGCTCCAGCAATGACGCTTGCTCGAGTAGCTCCTCGGCGCGACGCTTATCCAAGCGAGAGTATCGACCGACGGTGCGGTGCTCATACTGTAATCCCGACATCACAACCTCGCGTACCGAGATTGGGAAGGCTCTGTCGAAGGAGCTTATTTGGGGCATGTAGCCGATATGTGGCCTTGTACCTCGGCGCAGCGGCGCGGCATACTCGATACTTCCGCTATGGGGTACTATGCCCATGATAGCCTTAACCAACGAACTCTTGCCGCCTCCATTAGGACCGATAACGCCTATGAAATCGTCACTGTATATATCCAAATTGACGTGCTTCAAGGCTACAACATTGTCGTAGCGCACGCCCATATCACGGATAGTTATAAGACTCTCTCTATTCTCCATCACTACTACATATAATCGTTGTAAGATGCTCTATCTCTGCGATAATGTCATTTGCCAAAGGATCGATTACGACAACCTCGGCACTGCACTCCTCGGCAATTGGGCGTAGCTTGTCGGGACTATATTGCGGCTGGTGGAAGATAACCTCGATGTTATCTTTGCGAGCTCTCTCTATGAGCGATGCAAGACGACGTGGCGTGGGCTCTTTACCCTCATGTTCGATAGCTATCTGCTCGATGCCGTAGTCGCGGGCGTAGTAGGTAAACGCAGGATGGTAGATCATCAGCGTACGAACACCTGCCTTATCGAGCTGCTCGGCACATCGCCTATCGAGATTATCGATACGCTCAAAAAGGGCATTGGCAGCTCTATCATACTTTGCCGAGTCGGGGTATATGCGTTTTACGGCACGGTGCATATTCTCTACGATTGTTCGCAGCTCGCGTGGCGAGGTCCAAATATGGGGGTCGATGCCGTGGCTATGGTTGTGGTGGCCATGCGAACAGCAACCGCTGAGTGGCTCGATGCCCGAGCTAAGGTCGATGCACTTAGAGCTATTTTTGAGCATATCTCCCAAGCTATGCTCAAAGTCGATAAGACCCACTTTGAACGTAAGCAGAGCGTCATTTAGCTCGGCAATCTGTCGTGCCGTAGGCTCGAAGGTCTCGGGACTTGCACCCTCGGGAACAAGCACCTTGATATCGAAATCGCCACATGTCAGCTCCTCGACAAGCTCAGCAAGCGGGTTAATCGTAACGTATATCGATGATGTTCCGCTGCTATCAGCCTTGGGTGAGCACCCAACGAATATGAGCAACGCAACCGTGAGAATAGATGTATATATGAATCTAATCATAACGAATTCTAATTTTTCAGGTTGCAAAGGTATAAAAAAGTATGCAAAAATTTTGATTTTTGAGCGAAAATTTCGATATTTGCGCCAAACCTAAAAAATATACGTTAAATGATTAAGAATATTACCGAAAAAATAGTATATATCGGTGTAGATGATACCGATATCGATCTCTTCGAGAGTCAGTATGTTGTGCCCCATGGTGTATCGTACAACTCGTATCTTATTCTCGACGAGAAGGTGGCTGTGATGGATACCGTAGATAAGCGCAAGGGCGAGGAGTGGTTGCAGAATCTTGCCACCGCTCTTGGTGACCGCAAGCCTGACTACCTCATCGTACAGCACCTCGAGCCCGACCATGCCGGAAATATTGCCCGCGTCATGGAGTTATATCCCGAGATGGAGATCGTAGCCTCGGATAAGGCTGTTAAGATGATGCCTCAGTTCTTCCACGACACCAAGTTCGATGGCCGTGTCATCGGCGTTAAGGAGGGTGGTACTCTCTCGCTCGGTAGTCGCACACTCCACTTTGTGATGGCTCCTATGGTGCATTGGCCCGAGGTTATGGTTACCTACGATAGCTCAGAGAAGGTGCTCTTTGCGGCCGATGGCTTTGGTAAGTTTGGTGCGCTGTGCTACGACGATGAGTGGGCCGACGAGGCACGTCGCTACTATATCAACATCTGCGGCAAGTATGGTGCTCCCGTTCAGGCTCTCTTGAAGAAGGCTGCAACACTCGATATCGCCACCATCTGCCCACTGCACGGCCCTGTGCTTACCGAGAATCTCGGCTACTACCTCGGCTTGTACGACACATGGAGCAGCTATCGCCCCGAGTCGGAGGGTGTGCTTGTAGCCTACGCTTCGATTCACGGTAATACCGCTTCGGCTGCCGATAAGTTCGCCGATATTCTTCGTGCTAAGGGTGCTCGCGAGGTTGTGGTTTTGGACCTTAGCCGTTGCGATATGGCACACGCCGTAGCCGAGGCTTTCCGTCTTGGTCGTATGGTTGTCGCAGCTGCGTCGTACGACTCGGATGTATTCCCTCCCATGCACGACTTCCTGCACCACCTCGTTATGAAAGGCTACACCAAGCGTCGCGTAGGTATCATCGAGAATGGCTCGTGGGCTCCCTCGGCAGGTCGCGCTATGCGTAACCTCTTGGATCGTTGCAAGGATCTATCGATTATCGAGGATATGGTGACTATCAAGTCGAGCCTCAAACCTACGGATGTTCCCGCATTGGAGGCTCTTGCGGATAATGTGCTTGCCTGCAAGTGTGAGCGTTGCACTCTGTAAGGTCTGTACATAACATTATAACGGGGATGACTATACACAAGTCATCCCCGTTATATTTTATCGCCCCGCATGCTCTACTCTTTGGCTGAGCCCTCGTATGTTACGGGATACTCGCCACACATAAAGCTCAGAGTCATTGTGTTTTCGTCTATTGTACCCTCCATATCGGTAATCGTATATTTCTCGAATTCGCCGCCTAAGGCCAAGGGTACAATATTATCTCCACTGAGAGCGTAACCATTCTCGATAGCCGGGCTGCTGACTCCGGGAATTGTCATGTCCAATTTCAGAGGCATAGCCTTCGCGAACTTCACCTGATACATGACAATATCCATGGTGCTATCGTCAAAGAGCATATACTCCACCTCGACACTCTCCTGAACGAATATAGTTCCATCGTTCTGATCAACACTCATTGTGCCTATATATCTCCTGTCCGAAGTGGGTGGCTCGGGGTGCTCTCCGTTATCGATATAGCCGGTATCGCACGATGTAGCAATAATAAGCGTAGCAATGGTGCTAAGAAGGTAGTTTATAAATCTCATAGTTATTCTAAATTAAAAATTGATATTCACTCTTACGCCGCCCTCGATAGGTCTGCCCTCGGCGAAAAACTCCTTGCCGACACTCTTGAAATAGAAGGTGTCGTAGCTTTGGTTGGATAGGTTACGACCCCAAAGTGTGAGGCTCACGCCGCCCATTTGCAGTGTCAGGTGCGCCCCATAGAGTGTGTAGAAGGGTTGTGAGAGGGTGTTTGCCTCGTTCCAATATACTCTTCCAACACCACGCATATCGCCCTCCAAGGTTATGCTATCCAACGCCCCGCTATCAATCGGCCATGTGTAGGCTATCGAGAGTAGTAGCGTGTTAGATGGGGCGTAGGGCAGTCGTTTTCCGGCATAGTCGGCCAAGCCGTCGTTATACTCCCTGAAACGAGCGTCGGTAATGCCGTAGTCGAGCGATAGTCTCAGCCCCTTATATATGTAGGCTGCCGATAGCTCCACTCCTAAGCTGCGGGCTCGTGCGGCGTTACTCATCATGCGGCCTGTGTTATTTCCCTCGGGGAGCACGGTTACCTGCTGGTCGAAACACTCGATCCAGAATAGCGAGGCGTCGAGCATAAGACCCGTGGCGGGGCGTAGATGTGCTCCGACCTCGAAGTTCCAACTCGTCTCGGGTTTGTAGCGTGTCGCAGAGGCAGAGTCGTAGGTCGTAGTACCCACATTATCGAGATAGATGCCCATGTCGCCCATCAGGTCGTTCATCATCTTTACCTGTAATATATCCGAGAATATCTGGGTATTGAAGCCCCCGGCCTTGTATCCGCGTGTTATGGTGGCATATATCGAGCCAATATTGGTGTTGTACTCCGCTGCAACCTTAGGCAATAGCTCGAAGAAGTGCTGCCTCTCTTGCCCCTTAAATACCGTGGTTAGGGGCTTGTACGACGACATAGTCATATCGAAGATATAGTCTATCGTAGCATTCGAGTTGTATCTCATTGCGGCGTACTCATAGTCTAAGCGAAGACCGGCAGTCAGTCGCCAACGCCCTAATTGCCAATTCGATTGGTGGTAGATAGCTGCGCCATAAGTCGGTATGCGGAAGTCGCTGGCAATGACAAAGCTATCCTGCTTGAAGTCGATATTTGCATCGGGGAAAACGGTGTGTAGGCCTCGGTTTGCATTGGCAAGTATCAACTCGTCGATACCGTCGCGCTTAAAGGTTACGGGCGAGGACATATCCAACCACTTGCCAAAGGCAAAGAGG
This sequence comes from Alistipes sp., assembly GCA_045588005.1. Taxonomy (GTDB): domain Bacteria; phylum Bacteroidota; class Bacteroidia; order Bacteroidales; family Rikenellaceae; genus Alistipes. Next base: position 5,093 of record JAZNDK010000082.1, read on the forward strand.
CCCGTGAGCCACTCCCATCGACTATTGCCACTCTTGTTGCGTAGAACAATATCTTCGGTTACAACATGCTCGCGCTGCATCTGTTGCATCGTGAACATCGACTTTGTCGAGAAGTCTTGGTCGAGGGTCATGCAGTCGTCTAAGAATTGATAACTTGTGGCACTCGACAACCTCACATGCTCGCTCTCGTATTTGAGCACTAAACCCTCGCTAAGAGTGAGTCGCTCGTAGCCCGAAGGATCGTTGTAGGCTATTGGCTCGTAACGCTGCTCCTCGGGTAGGTAGCGTCGATAGGCGTAGCCACCCTCATTGGTGTAGCTCGCTGATAGGGTGTTGTCCAAACTCCACCTATCCGATAGTATCAACTGAGCACGCAGTCGCAATGCCGCAGCATCGCCCACGTCGCACAGTTTGTCGGTATAGGTATTTCGAAAATGGCCGCCATTATGGTTATACGAGGCTGCCACCGATAGGCCGAATCGCTCCGAAGGCTTGCTGTAGTAGGCAGCCGAGGCGCGTGCCGAGCTCAGTGTTGCATACTCGGCCATAGCTCTGAAACCCTGCCATGCTAAGGGCGAGAGGGTAGTAATGTTCATCACACCGCCCGACGTGTTGCGGCCGTAGAGTGTACCCTGTGGACCGCGTAGTAGCTCGACGCGACGAATATCGTAAAAGTCGAAGTCGTAGGCGTTCTTATTCATTATGGGTATATCGTCGATAACTACGCCAAGCGTCGGCTGGTCGATTCGCGAGCCAAAGCCGCGAACATATATCGACGAGGTTATCGACGAGCCGTAGTCGGGTTGGTAGAAGTTGGGCGATACGAGCGACAAATCCTTGATTGAGGCTATGCCCTGTTCCTCCATACGGTGCATGTTGAGCTGCGTTATGGCAATGGGCGAGCGCAGCGTATCGTCTTGTTTCAACGAGGCGGTAACCTCAATGTGGTCGATATGCAGCGTGTCGGTGGGATCCACCTCGTGAAGAGTATCAGGCGAGGGGCCCGCAGCGAGTAGCGCAAATGTCGCAATAAGAGTTTTCATGCCGCAAAGGTACACCTTATATATAATGCAAACAACCCCCATTTGTGAGAGTTGTTTGCTGTGCGTTATATCTTTATCGCGTGATTTATGCCTGCTCGATAAGCGAGTTTACATCGACTTCGGAGATATGTCCCTGAGCAAAGAGTATCGTGCGCGAGGGGAACTGCTCGATAAGCGAGATGTTGTGTGTGGACATTACCACCGCACATCCGCGAGCGGCAATATCGCGGAAGAGCTCCATGATACCCTCAGCCGTCACGGGGTCGAGATTTCCTGTGGGCTCGTCGGCAAGTATCAGTCGGGGACTGTTAAGCAGAGCGCGAGCAATGGTTAGTCGTTGCTGCTCGCCTCCCGAGAGCTCGAATGGCATCTTGTAGCTCTTGTGTGCAAGGCCTACGAGGTTGAGAACCTCGTCGATGCGGCGACGTATCTGCGACTCGTCGCTCCACCCCGTGGCACGCATCACATCGTAGAGGTTGTAGAATACGTTGCGGTCGGTGAGTAGCTGATAATCCTGAAAAACAATGCCCATAGCTCGACGCAGGTGGGGTATCTGACGGCGTTTCAAGCGGCGTAGGTCGAAGCCAACGACCGTAGCGTCGCCATCATGTAGATCGACCTCGGCATAGAGCGTTTTAAGCAGGGTGCTCTTGCCTGTGCCTACACGGCCGATAAGATATACGAATTCGCCCTCCTCTACCGTGAGGTTGATATCCGACAATACAAGGTCTGCGGCACTGCGGTCGCGACGGCCGTGCTCGCCATGGTATATTGATACGTTTCGTAGATCTATGACACGTCTGTTTTCCATTATGCAAAGGGCTTATAGGTTTATCACCGCAAAATTAAAAATTATTTTGTGTTCTGCAAAATTTACACTATTTTTGCACCACGATTGAATTGCCGCCAACGGTTATGTGTGGTGAACTTTTGTTTGATAGCTAATTTTTGCGCTGATTGTGCTTTGCAGGGAGCAGGCAATAGTGGATTATTGCGAATACCGGCAAACAATAAACAGCAGAAGGGCTACGCTCAACCTTCATCAAAGCGACTCTTTAAGGGGGTGACCGGTTTTGACAGCAGGTAGAATTTGATTGTAAGCACGTCGAGCATTGTGTGGGGTCTCGTAAATCGCAACACTCAAGCTATAAATGGCAATAACAATTACGCACTCGCTGCCTAATTTTCTGGGAAAATTGGCTTAATCGCGTGACCCAAGGAGGTCGTGTGACGAGTATCCCGAGAGGTCGTTCCGCTCTATAACGGCTAATCATTATGGGGTATCATCAATTTAGAGATAGCGCGGTATGTGCCTCGGTTATCGCGTGAGATTTAGGGGCTGGGACTCGTATTTGGCTGCCTCCTGCCTGGTGCGAGTAGAAGGATTAAATGGTAGGCTAAACGTGTAGAAAGCTCTTGGGTTCCTTGTTTGGACGCGGGTTCGACCCCCGCCACCTCCACTTAGGTCTGCAATGTTGCAGGCCTTTTTTTGTGGCAATCTGCCTGACTGTGTCAGTGGGTGTTACCACCGAGAGGCGATACAAACAAGTTTGCCCTCCTCTCAGTGCCAACACCAGCCTGTCGAAACAAACCTAATTGCTATGTTGAGAGTAGCCTTGCTCGCAAAAAAAATAAGCACCACACTTCGATTGCGTGGTGCTTATCTTTTATCGTCGAGCGACTATTGGTGCTCGGGGCGAAGGAGGTCTTGAACAACCTTCACAGGAGAGAAGGTTGTGATGGGAACCTCGACAAAGATGGTGTTCCAATTAGCCATTGCTCCGTTCCACAGGCCGGGTAGCTCCTGAGCGCGTAGCTCGCGGCCACTAGCCGACTTTGACGAGATAAAGCCTGTCTTGGGATCGGTATATTTCGTGAGGTCATACTTGGTGCCGTCGTAACGCTTCACTCCGCAAACCAAATCTACGGGGTTGAAGTGCGTAGCCTCCTTCATGAGGTGCATATCCTCCTTAGCAATCTGGCTCGACTCGGCAATCTGCAATTGCTCGCGACCCTCGTGGTCCTTAACCCAGAAGGGGCCTCCACCGGGCTCGCCCTCGTTCTTAACCATGCCACACACGCGGATAGGTCTATCCAAGCTACGGATAATAAGCTCGCGCGATGCACCCTCTGCAAGGCGGCAACATAGCTCGTCGCGAAGGAAGGCCAACGCCTCCTTGTCGCAATCCTCGCCACGCTCGTAGGCTTTGAGCAGAGCAAAAACCTTAGCCTGCAACGAGAGTAACTTGCCGGCCAAAGCCTTCTTGTACTCCACGGTGTCGTTCTTGCGCTCGTCGGTAGTCACATTGTCGATATTCTTAACGAAGATGATGTCAGCGTCGATGTCGTTAAGATTCTCAATCAGCGCGCCGTGCCCTGCGGGACGGAAGAGTAGCTTGCCCTCGTCGGTGCGGAACGGTGTGTTGTCGGGATTGACAGCGATGGTATCAGTCGAGGGCTTCTGCACCGAGAACGACACATTATATTTAACACCGAAGCGCTCCTCGTAGTAGGGCTGCGTAGCGCCCAGCACATCCCAGAAGCCGCCCATATGCTCGGCCGAGACGGT
>JAZNDK010000083.1:0-5854 GCA_045588005.1 Alistipes sp.
CCCGATAAATGTCGCCCGCGCTATCCTATCAAGTCCTATCGAGTCCTATTAATCCTATCAAGTCCTACCGACTGCGCCTGTCTGCGCCACCGACCCCGCCACCGACCACACACCCACACACCCACAAAAAAAAAGTCCCCAATCTTTCGATTGAGGACCTCGGCTTACTCAGCTTTGTCGGGATGACAAGATTCGAACTTGCGACAACACGCCCCCCAGACGTGTACTCTAACCGGGCTGAGCTACATCCCGTACTGGTTTTGCGAGTGCAAAGATAATAACAATTTTTCAAATTGTGCAAATTTATTGCAAAAAAAATGTAACTTTGTGTCATGAAATTTTGGTGCTACATAGCAATAATCGCGATAACGATTTTAGGCTCAGTGGGTTGTGTGGATACAGGCAAAGTCGAAAATAACGACTTTTCGTTTGCACTATATACCCCTAAACACGCCTCGGGATTTGTTATCGAGGGCGACGAGGCGGGAAATCGTCTGCTCCGAGTGGTGCGCCCATGGCAGGGCGAGGCGGTTGTGGAGCAGCGTTTGGCGATGTTTGGCTCCGATGCCGAGGCTGAGGGCTACGACGGAGTGTATATCGTAGGCTCGGCACGTCGCGTGGTATGCATGTCCACAAGTCATGTGGCGATGCTCGACGCTCTGGCATTGGTCGATGCGGTGGTTGGAGTCTCGGGTAAGCAGTATGTGATGAATGAGCGTGTTGCGACCAACCCTTCGGTCGTCGATGTGGGCTACGATACGAACTTAGACTACGAGCAGTTGCTTATGCTGCGCCCCGATGTAGTCCTGCTCTATGGCGTCTCGGCGGAGAATAGTGCGGTGACGGCAAAGCTTAAAGAGCTATCCATACCATATATATATTTAGGTGACTATGTCGAGCAGTCGCCCTTAGGTAAGGCCGAGTGGATGGTTGCTGTAGCCGAGATTATGGGCTGTCGAGAGCGTGGAGAGAGGCTTTTTAGCGATATCAAGGAGCGTTACGAGGCTGTGAGTAGTGCGATAACGCCTTGTGAGCCACGACCCAAGGTGATGTTCAACACTCCATATCAAGATGTGTGGTACATGCCATCGGATGATAGCTACATGGTACGTCTTGTTGAGGATGCCGGTGGCGACTACATATATCGTGGTCGCAATACTTCCGGCGGCTCAGTGGGTATATCGCTCGAGGAGGCCTATATGCTCGTAAGTGGTGCAGATATATGGCTCAACGTGGGCCATCATTCGACGCTCGACGAGCTACGCAGCGCAGCACCTCACTTTATGAATACCGCCGTGGTGACGCGTGGCGAGGTGTATAACAACAACGCGCGACGTACCTTGTCGGGGGGTAGTGACTTTTGGGAGAGTGCAATAGTGCGCCCCGATGTGGTGCTCAGCGACATGGCCTCGATAATGAGGGGTGGCAACGAGCCGATGTATTATCATCATAAACTGAGGTAGAATGAGTCGTCAAAGGGTAAACATACTCCATGCGGCACTCTTTGTGGTGTTAGCCGTGGCGATAGTGGCTCTTGCCCTCGCCGACCTGCTCACGGGCACTACGCAGATTCCCGTAGGCGAGGTGTGGGCTGCAATATGTGGTGAGTGTGAGAACGAGCAGTTCTCGACGATAGTCTGCCGCATGCGCCTGCCCAAGGTTGTGGTGGCGATACTTGCGGGCATGGCTCTCTCGGCGAGTGGCCTTCAGATGCAGACGCTCTTCCGTAATCCGTTGGCAGGACCCTACGTTCTCGGTATCAACTCGGGCGCGAGCCTTGGTGTGGCCCTCTTCACTATGGCTCTGCCCATGCTCGGCATAGCCTCGGGAGGATGGCTTGTGCGTGTGGGTCTTACGGGTATGGCATGGATTGGCTCGGCGGCGATACTTCTGCTTGTGATGTCGCTATCGCGGCGCATCAAGAATATCAACACGATACTTATCCTCGGCATGATGCTCGGCTCGGCAATATCGGCTGTTGTAGGCATCCTCCAATATATGGGTACCGACGAGTCGCTCAAAGCCTTTATGGTGTGGACTATGGGCTCGTTGGCTACCGTGACGGTCGAAGATATGCATCTTTTAGTGCCGGCAATAGCCCTCGGCCTCGTATTGGCTTTGGGTGTTGTTAAGCCTCTCAATATGTTGCTCCTCGGCGAGGCTAATGCCCGCACTGTGGGGCTTAATGTTAGGCGTGCGCGAGCTATCATCTTTCTCTCGACAACGCTCCTTGCAGGTAGTGTTACGGCCTACTGCGGCCCTATAGGCTTTATAGGCTTAGCTATGCCGCACCTTGCGCGTATGACCTTCCGTACGGCCGACCATCGCCGCCTTATGCCTGCGGCAATGCTTTGGGGTGCTGCGGCTATGTTGCTATGCTGCCTGATATGCGATATTGTCGCGCACAATGGCCTTATGTTGCCCGTAAACACGGTGACATCGCTGCTCGGTGTACCTATAATCATCTTTGTTGTACTTCGTAATCGCGACCGCAAATGATTGAACTTAAAGATGTTAGACTCGCATTTGGAGGTAGAACACTCGTAGAGAGTGTCTCGACATGTTTCGAGTGTGGCCGCATGGTTGCTCTTTTAGGTCGTAATGGTACCGGCAAGAGCACGCTACTACGCGCCATTGCGGCGTTGGGGCGTGTGCAGGGTGGCGACATAGTTGTCGATGGAGTCTCTATTGCCGAGTATAGCAGTGCCGAGCTATCGCGTAAGGTAGCCTTTGTAAATACCGAGCGTGTAGATGTCGAGGCCCTCACCGCGTACGACCTTGTAGCCATTGGTCGTTCGCCCTACACCGATTGGACAGGGCGTTTGACAAGCCGCGATAGAGCTGTTGTGGAGCGTGCCATGCATATTGCAGGTGTCGAGGCCTTTGCCGAGCGTAGGGTAGAGAGCCTCTCGAATGGCGAGGCGCAGCGAGTGATGATTGCGCGTGCCTTGGCCCAAGATACCCCTGTGATATTGCTCGACGAGCCCACTGCCTTTCTCGACCTCCCAAACCGTTACGAGCTATGCACCCTACTCTCGCGCTTAGCCCACGACGAGGGCAAGTTGGTGCTCTTCTCGACCCACGAGCTCGACATTGCGCTGTCGTTGGCCGATAGCATAGCGTTGGTCGATACTCCCCACCTCAGACATCTGCCTACCGAGGAGATGATTCTCTCGGGAAGTATCGAGCGACTCTTCAATGGCGATTACGCCGGTTTTGATGCAACTACGCGCTCGATACGCATACTTAAAGGCTGATATTGAGCACTTTTAATGTTGTTGCAGAACTTTTTTAATAAAAGATTTTGCCAAATAGAAAATTTTGCGTACCTTCGCACCGCTAAATTGCTCGCATACTATGCGGCGTTAGTGGTAGGGCCCGTTCGTCTATCGGCTAGGACACAAGATTTTCATTCTTGAAAGACGAGTTCGACTCTCGTACGGGCTACACTTGGGGTGTTACCTAAGACTCGGAGACTCTCTTTTGGTGGGAGTATGATGGTGGAGGGTAGTGCCTGCGGTTAAAAGATATTTTAGGAGCGGGCTTTGAGCCTATCCGAAAGCGGTTACGACCGTCGAGAAGTGCCCTCCGGCAGGCTTAGTTTGAGGACTAAAATCTTTGATAGCTTAGAGCTATTGTTTAAGGGAAGATGATGTCACCAAACGCCGGAAAAAAAGCAAACATAAAAGTAAAAAATAAAGATTTAAGAACTATGGCAAATCACAAGTCATCGAAGAAGAGAATTCGTCAGACCGTAACTAAGCGTGCACACAACCGTCTTTACCACAAGACTACTCGTAACGCTGTTAAGGCATTGCGTCACACAACTGAGCGCAGCGCAGCTGAGGCACTTCTGCCCAAGGTAAGCTCAATGTTGGATAAGCTTGCTAAGCACAACATTATCCACAAGAACAAGGCTGCTAACCTTAAGAGCTCGCTTGCTTTGCACGTAAACGCATTGTAATTCTCTGCAAAGGGTCTATGGCTACCTGTGCCTCAATCGAGGTGCAGGTAGTTTTTTTTGCACTATCTCCAATAAGCCCCAATAAGCCCAATAAGTGTAGCTTTGCTATTTTAGTCATCTCTATTTAACGTAATTATGTGCTGCCGAGTTTGAAGATAACCTCTTTTTACTTACCTTTGCAGCAAAATTTAGATATATTATGTTGGTTAAGGGTATTGCGACAATAGCACTTCTTGTCTGCTCAAATATTTTCATGACTTTGGCGTGGTATGGCCATATAGCCTTTAAGTCGCGCTTGGAGCGTTACGGAATTGTAGCCATTGTGCTCATTAGCTGGGGTATAGCTCTCTTCGAGTACTGTTTTCAGGTGCCTGCTAACCGTATAGGTAGCCACGAGCTTGGCGGTCCTTTCACTCTATGGCAGTTAAAGGTTATTCAGGAGGTTATCTCGTTGGTTGTCTTTACCCTCTTTGCCGTTCTCTTTGTCAAGGGCGACCCCTTGAAGTGGAACCATTTGGCAGGTTTTGCCTGTTTGGTGTTGGCGGTATATTTTATATTTCGCAAGTAATTCTTTGTTGTGATAAGGGGTCATCTTCGAGCTCTCAATCATTGCCCCGAATGGGAAATACGCAAAGTATATCCCATCCGTGTCAATATCTTAATCGAGCTCAAATCTAACCCCTTCTGACAACAAAGGGGCCTACCGCCGATTGAGGTGTTCTTTGTCGTGATAAGGGGTCATCTACTGCCGCTAACGAATTATCTCAGCAATGGGCAGTACGCCTTAGTACAGCCCATTGCCTCGAAATTCGCCGAGCGTTGTATCTAACCCCTTCTGACAACAAAGCGGACCTACCGCTAATGTAGGTGTGGGTTGCCTTCTGATAACAAAGCGGCCTACCGCTGATTGAGGTGTTCTTTGTTGTGATAAGGGGTCATCTTCGAACTCTCAATCTTTTTTTGTATCAGTGGGTACGGCCTGCGGCCTAAATTAGTCCTTTGGGTTACATGGGTTACATGGGATAATACCTATCTGCCCCATCTAACCCACTCGACCTAACGGCCTATCCCCTATAAAAATATAGGGCTAACCCCTTTCGGTCAGCCCCATATTCTTGCCTTTATCCGGCCCTTCTACAGCCCTTCAACAGCCCTTCAACAGCCCTTATATGGCCCTTCTACGGCCCTTCTACGGCCCTTCTCCGGCCTTTATTCGAATCCTCTTTCGGCCCTCCTGTTGTCGTGCGCCCTGTTTACTTGGCGTAGGATACCGAGCGAGTCTCGCGGATGACGGTAATCTTAACCTGTCCGGGGTAGGTCATCTCATCCTGAATCTTCTTGGCTATATCGTGCGATAGTGCCTCCGACTCCTGATCCGAGAGCTTGTCTGCACCCACAATCACGCGGAGCTCGCGGCCCGCCTGAATAGCGTAGGTCTTGACAACGCCCGGATATGAGAGTGCTATGCCCTCCATCTCCTTCAAACGCTTGATGTACGACTCGACAACCTCGCGACGAGCACCCGGGCGAGCACCCGAGATAGCGTCACACACCTGAATGATAGGTGCAATAAGCGACGTCATCTCCGTCTCGTCGTGGTGAGCACCGATAGCGTTGCATACGTCGGGCTTCTCCTTATACTTCTCCGCGAGCTTCATACCGATAATTGCGTGTGGTAATTCGGGCTCGTCGTCGGGCACCTTGCCTATATCGTGGAGTAGGCCTGCGCGGCGTGCCGCCTTGGGATTTAGGCCGAGTTCAGCAGCCATGATACCTGCGAGGTTAGCGGTCTCGCGGGCGTGCTGCAAGAGGTTCTGGCCATACGACGAGCGGTACTTCATCTTACCGATAAGGCGTATAAGCTCGGGATGCAGGCCGTGAATACCGAGG
>JAZNDK010000084.1:0-15958 GCA_045588005.1 Alistipes sp.
GACACCCCGGGTCACGCCGACTTCGGTGGCGAGGTGGAGCGCGTGCTCAACATGTGCGACGGTGTACTACTGCTTGTCGATGCCTTTGAGGGTACTATGCCACAGACACGTTTCGTATTGCAGAAGGCTCTCGCGCTCGGCAAGAAACCCGTTGTTGTCATCAATAAGGTGGATAAAGAGAACTGCCGCCCCGAGGTAGTAAACGAGCAGGTCTTTGACCTGATGTTCACTCTCGGAGCTACCGAGGAGCAGCTCGACTACAAGACTATATATGGCTCGGCAAAGCAGGGTTGGATGTCGCACGTTCTTGCGGAGCGCACCGACTCTATTGCCCCGCTGCTTGACACTATCATCGACGAGATTCCCGAGCCTGAGCATAGCGAGGGTACGGTACAGATGCTTATCACATCGCTCGAATATTCGCCCTATGTTGGCCGTATCGCTGTGGGTAAGATTACACGCGGAACACTCCATAATGGCGAGAATGTAACGCTTGCTAAGCGCGACGGCACAATGACCAAGACCAAGATTAAGGACCTCATGCTCTTCGAGGGTTTAGGCAAGGTCAAGGCCGAGAAGGTGGAGTGTGGCGAGATTTGCGCCATAGTAGGTATCGAGGGCTTCGAGATTGGCGATACAATCTGCGACTACACAACCCCCGAGGCATTGCCTCCTATCCAGATTGACGAGCCTACGATGTCTATGCTCTTCACCATCAACAACTCGCCCTTCTTTGGCAAGGATGGTAAGTATGTTACCTCGCGCCACATCAAGGAGCGTCTCGACAGAGAGCTCGAAAAGAACCTCGCGCTGCGTGTCGAGCCGGGCGAGAATGCCGACTCGTTTGTGGTCTATGGTCGTGGTGTGCTACACCTCTCTGTTCTTATCGAGACCATGCGTCGTGAGGGTTACGAACTCCAGGTGGGTCAGCCCAAGGTTATTACAAAGGTCATCGACGGCGTAAAGTGCGAGCCTGTCGAGGAGATGACCGTAGATTGTCCAGACGACTGCGCCGGCACGGTTATCGAGCTCGCCACACGTCGCAAGGGCGTGCTGACAAACATGGTATCGGCAAACGAGCGTACACGTCTCGAATTTACCATCCCTTCGCGTGGCATTATTGGCCTTCGTTCGACGATGATTACCGCTACGGCGGGCGAGGCTATCATGACGCACCGACTCAAAGATTTCGAGCCGTGGATGGGCGACATCGACGAGCGCAGCGTAGGTGCTATCATCGCCTCGGAGACAGGTACAGCCTACGCCTACTCGATAGATAAGTTACAGGATAGAGGCAAGTTCTTCATCTCGCCGCAGGAGCAGGTATATTGCGGTCAGGTCATTGGCGAACATACCCGCTCGAACGACATTACCGTAAATGTGACTAAGGCCAAGCAGCTTACCAACATGCGTGCATCGGGCTCTGACGATAAGGCCTCGATAGCACCTCCGGTAATCTTCTCGCTGGAGGAGGCTTTGGAGTATATCCGCGAGGATGAGTATGTCGAGGTAACACCCAAGGCTATACGTCTGCGTAAGATTCTCCTCTCGGAGATTGACCGAAAGCGAGCCTCGAAGGAGTAACTTACTGATTAAAAGATAGTTAAACTTAAAAACATTACCAAACTAAAACTACTCAACATTATGGATAAGAAAATCGGTATTGCTTGCGACCATGCAGCATACGAGCTCAAGGAGTTCCTCGTGGGTTACCTCTCGACTAAGGGTTTCGAGGTTAAGGATTTTGGATGCTACTCTGAGGAGTCTGTCGATTACCCCGACTTTGCACATCCGCTCGCTGACGCTATCGAGGCCGGCGAGTTGGAGCGCGGCATCGGTCTTTGCGGCTCGGGCGAGGGTATCTCGATGACACTCAACAAGCATCAGGGCATACGCGCAGCATTGTGCTGGATTCCCGAGATTGCCAAGCTTTCACGCGAGCACAACAACTCGAATGTTCTCTGCATGCCTGCTCGTTTCATCTCTAACGACGAGGCTTTGGCTATGCTCGACATTTGGCTTGCAACGGAGTTTGAGGGTGGTCGTCACCAGCGTCGTTTGGACAAGATGCCTTTGCAGAAGTAATACTGCAACACTCGTTTTTAGCCAAACACCGAACAAAGTGAGGGCAACTCGCCTAAAAGCAGTTACCCTCACTTTTTGTCTTTTAGACAAAATAACGTTGTAGTTTGCAAAAATTTTGTATATTTGTGGTTGCAAACCAAAAAAATTGTGTCTATGGAGAGATTTTTCCGTTTAACCGTTGCCGGCATGCTCGCTATTGCGACAATGGCATGGAGTTGTACAAACGAGCCTGAAACGTCGGCTGACGCTACCGAAGTCATGCTACTTGCTGAGAGCGAGGTTGTTGCAACAGCCGAAGGCGGCGAGCTTGTGGTAGGTTTTACACTTGCCGAGTGTTTCGCCGATGCCAAGATAACACCATACTGCGACCATATGTGGGTCAAAGCGGAGTGTGATTCGAATAGTATAACCCTAAGTATCGAAGCCAACAATGGCGAAGAGCGAGTGGCTACTGTCGATTTCGACTATGACGGCACATTGCAAAAGGCTCAGCTCAGCATCCGACAATCGGCACGCGATAGTGATGCCTTTACCATCACTATCGACGAACTCGGCTCGACATCGTGCATTACATCGATCAAGCCCACCGACAAGGAGATGTTATACGTCTTGGACTTTGCCGACGTCTCGTACTTCATCAACAGCGAGATAGACAGTGTCGAGGAGGTTATCGACGACAACAAATTCTACTTCGGTCGAGGGGCTGACTACGAGGATATATCGATGCAGGAGTATATGCAGAAGTACAACGTAACCTTCACGGGCGACATCCGTACACAATGGAGCAACCTCAGTCCAGGAGTTAAGTCGATACTCTATGTCTATGGCATCGAGTTCAACGAGGATGGCAGCGACTATACGCCTATTACGCCCATCTGCTACATCGAGATAGTGCCTACACCCGCCGAGATTATCGATGGCATATCGTTCGACATCGATGTTGAGGTAACCGGCCCTGATATCACATTCGACATTAAAGCTAACGGGTGGGATGGACTCTTTGTTGTTGATATACACGACACAACCGCCGAGCTCTATCGCCCCGAGGGCGAGCCTATTGATGAGGCCTACACCAGGGAGTATGCCTCGGCATGGACCACCTTGTGTCAGTTCTATATCAACAACTATGGCATGAGCTACGACGATATCATCGCCAACTACTGCTTCAGAGGCTCGATAACAGGCGAGAGTGCCCTTCTATCGGATACGCAATACATGATCTCAGTCTATGCAGTCGAGATGGTTGATGAGGTGCTTCAATTGGTATCGCAGCCCACACTCTACCATTTCTCGACAGAGAGGGTTACAGCGTCGAATCTTACGCTCGATATTCGCGTTGAGAATCTCTACTCACATATCTGCGATTTGAGTATTACGCCGTCGAACGATCGCGAACCTTATCTTATGCTGCTCACCCCCGTTGATATGCTTACCGCAGGTGCAACAAACGAGGAGATTATCGCAAGCGTACTCAACGAGTTAAGCATCTATGCCTACACCTTCCGTGGAGCTATGCAGAGCCACATTAACACTCTGGAAGCAGCTACCGACTACGCCGTTTTAGCCTTTGGCTATCATGGTGGAGTGGTAACCACCGACCTCTTCCGTTACGACTTTACTACCGAGGAGGCTGCACCAGGAACAAATGCCGTCGTGCGTGTCGATTTCAACGGTCCGTACGACCCATTGCAGCTTGCGAACTACAATCCCGAGAAGTATGGCAAGTATTTCAGCTATGGTGGCACATATCTGATGTGGATGGAAACTATAACCGAAAGAGAGACACCCGATAGCTTCCATCTCTTTGTTGATACCGATACCTACTACGCCTTTGGCGAGGAGATTATGTTCGAGGATCTTGTATCTTTTGTATGCCCGAAGGTGAGCGTAACCTACGGTTTGTACGACGTAGAGTACTTTGTGCTTGGTGCCGCTATGGATGAGCGTGGTAATTATAGCGAGATGTGGCGTTCCGAGCCCTTCTCATGGTCAAATAGTGACCTTCGCCCGATAGAGGAGCTTATCGAAAAAATCGAGGAAGAGGAGGCTTCCAATAGCAAAAGCACACTTCGTATCGACCCGAGTAAGATAGATAAACATATGATAACCAATAAATAAGAGATACTATGGAGCTACGAAGCTTATTTTTAAGCAGGGTGCTACTCGTTGTAGCCGCTACAACACTTATCGCGGCATGCGATGATGCGCCCATTGACGAACCATCACAAGATGAGTCAAAAGCAACAATAACCCTCAGCACAACAGCTATAACTGCCGCGGCCGAGGGTGGAGAGTACGAAGTAAATTATAGTGTAGAGAATGGCTTTGACGGCATTGAGCCTGTGGCTTTGTGTGATGACGAGTGGGTCAAGGCTACGTGTGCCGAGGGTGTTATAACTATCGATGTTAAAGCAAACACCACCATCGAGGAGCGCACTACGGAGCTTACAATAAAGTATCCCGATATGGAGCAGTCGCCCGTGATTACTATCGAGCAAGATGGAGCTACAAGCCGCAGTTTCGAGTTTGTAATCAACGATATGACCTCAACGGGGTGCAAAACAACTATTAAGCCCACCGACAATGAATGCCCATATATTGTATATATGTCGGAGTTGAGCTATTTTAGCAACATGGGGATCGAGACAGCCGAGCAGCTCTTCGAGGATGACTACGCATACTTCGCTGGCATGGCCGAGCAGTATGAGAGCAACCTTGAAGCCTTTATGATGATGAACGCTATGGCCTTTACCGGAGAGGGTAACGTGGAGTGGACAGGCATGATGCCTAACCGCGAGTATATCATCTATGCCTACAACATCGAGTTTAACGAGGATGGCACAGAATATACTCTCGCCTCACCCATAAGCTATAAGAGCTTCACTCTGCCAGAGAACAAGCTATCGACCGTTGAGTTCGACGTAAATATCACGGTCAATGGTCCTGAGATAGAGTATGAGTTCGCGCCTATCGATTGGGATGGAGCATACTACATCGATATTTATAGCGAGCACGACGATATGTACCGCCCCGAGGGAGAGCTCCCCTCGGAGGATTACACACGGGCTGTGTGCGATGTATGGTTGAGCCGTATTCAGCTCTATATGGCCTCGGGCTACTCAGGCGAGGAGCTTATAAGATTTATGTGCCTCTATGGACCCGACTCATACACCGAGATACGCGAGGCTGACACAGCCTATATGATGGTCTTCTACGCCATAGAGCTTATCGACGGCATACCTCAGGTAGTATCGGAGCCACAGGCTGAGTATTTCCGCACAGGCGTTGTCGAGCAGTCGGATATGACCATAGAGCTAACCGTTGAGAACGCCTATGTCCGCGTTGCCGACCTCAGCGTAAAGCCCTCAAAGAACGATCCATATACACTTGCAGTAGTACTTAAAAGCGATGTACCCGAGGGCAGCGATGAAGATATCATCAATTGGCTTACAGGCTCTTTCGGTCTATCAATTTTCGAGGGTAATGTTAACAGCCACCTCAACACTCTCGACCCCGAGACCGAGTACTCGATACTCGCATTCGGATACTTCGGCGGCATAGTTACAACCGAACTCTTCCGCATCGACTTTAAGACCGAGGCTGAGGGAGAGTGCGAAAATAGCGTTCTCGGCATCGAGCACTGCGGCCCATACTCACCGCTTGAGCTTGGCACAGCCCTACCCGACTTCTTCTTTGCCCCAGACTTGGCAATCGCCTACGAGCAGATGGGTTATTATATGATGTGGGTGGAGCTTAAATCGGAGAAGCCTACGCAGGATATCTTCTGTGCCCACTTCGATCTCGACAAGTTTGCAACTCTTGGCCACGCAGGACTCTTTGACTCTGTTGTAAGTTATAGCGCGCCAAGCAGCACTATGGCTCTTGCGGGCATGTCGGGTGTAGAGTTCGTGCTCTGTGGTGTAGTTATGGACTATCGCGGCAATTATAGCGATATGTGGCTCTCGGAGCCCTTCTCATACACCTACAACGAATCGACAAAGCGACCTATCAATGAGCTTATCGAGAAGCTATCGAGCGAGACTCGGTCGGGCAAGCTGATGCTTGTAGGAGGTAAGAACGAGGATAGGAGAGAGAGTTTCGTATATCTCGATTAAAGAGGTGTTATAATAATTGCGAGGGGCTATCGACCGAACGGTTGGTAGCCCTTCACATTTTATGGCACTATATATGCTTAGGGGTTTGTATAATCATTAACAAAACCTATATGAAAAGGATGATTCTTATCAGCACGTTGCTACTCGCCACAGTCGTAGTAGGATGCAAGGCACACGCCACGACAATCGACCGCACGACGGTCACAAACCTCGATATAAAGCGATATATGGGTCGCTGGTACGAGATTGCCCGCTACAACCACCGCTTCGAACGTAACTTAGAGGAGTGCGAAGCATTTTACACTCTCCTTCCTGACGGTAAAATATCTGTCACGAACACGGGAGTAAACGCTAAGAGTGGCAAGAAGAGCACCTCATATGGCAAAGCAAAGGCGGGAGAGCAACCCGGACAGTTGCGCGTCTCCTTCTTTCTATTCTTCTACTCCGACTACAACATCTTGGCCTTAGGCCCTAACTACGAGTGGGCGTTGGTCGGAAGCAAGTCGGCAGACTACCTGTGGATTCTTGCGCGTAGGCCCGTAATCGAGGAGACAACCTACAACCACATCCTATCGATTGCTAAGGAGCGAGGCTACGACACCTCGAAACTAATCAAAGTGAAGCAGCGATAATAAGTCATAAAAAACAATGTTAATCCTATATTTAATTAAAACGGATATGAATTTGTTTACCAAAAGTTTACTCCTTGCAACAGCAGCTCTCTCGGGAGGCTCGCACCTATCGGTTGCCTGCACCGGAATATCACTTACATCGGCCGACGGCAGTTACATTCAGGCACGCACCATCGAGTGGGCCTACGGCGAGCTTAAAAGCGAGTATGTCATCATCCCACGCGGCGAAAAGCTACGCTCCTACACACCCTCGGGACTCAACGGCGTGGAGTTTACAGCTAAGTACGGCACCGTAGGTCTTGCCGTTGTCGAGAAGGAGTTTATTGCCGAAGGTATCAACGAGATAGGACTCTCGGCGGGGTTGTTCTTCTTTCCACGTTATGGCAGCTACAAGCCCTTCGACGAGGAGTCGGCCGATAAGAGCCTTGCCGACCTTCAAGTAGTGCAGTGGTTGCTTACGCAGTGCGGCTCGATAGATGAGGTGAAGGCTGCTGTAAAGGGTGTGAAAATTGTCGCTTTGGATAAGACCGCAGTGGTCCATTGGCGCATTGGCGAAAGTTCGGGGCGACAGGTGGTGATGGAGATTGTCGGAGGTAAAGTACACTTCTACGAGAATAGTGTAGGTGTGCTAACCAACGCTCCGGGCTTCGAGTGGCAACTTGCCAATCTCGAAAACTATGTGAACCTACGGCCGGGCAGTGCCCAAGACCTAAAACTCGGCGACGCGGTATTGCAACCATTGGGAGGTAGTTCTGCAATGCTCGGCCTACCGGGTGACTTTACCCCTCCATCACGCTTTGTTCGTGCCGCTTTCTTCCGCAATAGTGCTCCACAGCGAGCTACGGGCGAGGAGAGTGTACTCGAAGCCTTTCATCTGCTCAATAATTTCGATGTACCTATTGCCATAGAAAACCCCGAGCAGAAGAGTCTGCCGAGTGCCACGCAGTGGACATCGGCAATAGACCTCACCGCGCGAAAGGTCTATTACAAGACGGCCTACAACAACACCATACGCTGCATCGACCTCGACGATATCGACTTCTCGAAGGTACGCTACGCCTCCTACCCACTCGATAAGGAGCAGCGACAACCTATCGAGCGTGTAAGAGTTATTTAGTCAATACGAGGCCAATTACATATGTGGCCCACAATATAAAAAGGAGTGTGAGTCACAACCCCGCAAAGGGAGTGACTCACACAATATTTTAGGCTAATATAGCTATAAACAGTCTATTACGATATTACAATTAGACCTCTCGAAGGATTAGAAATCTTCATCCGAGCCATCCTCCGACACTGCATCGGCAAGCTCGTCAGCACCCTTAATATCGTCATCGTCGTAGTAGCCGTCGTTCTCATCCTCCTGACCATCATCAACCTTAACATCGATCTTGACAAGGTAGTAAGTATCGTCGGTCTCGTAGGGGACAACATAGAAAAACGAGCCATCAGGCTTATCGATACGCATCATCACATCGACAAAACCTAACGGATATAGAGCCTTAACTTCTGCCTGCTGCTCGGGTGTGAGGTTGTGGAAGCTTGTAACCAATCGTTTCTTCTTATTCTCAGTAGCCATACTTTATAAATTCTTCATCGTTACTTAACACTGCCGAATACTATCTACTATCGACACTCAAAATTTTCCGCAAATGTAATTACAATTTAATAATGTGCAAACAATGGCGAATATTTTTTTTATTTTTTTGAAAATTCTTCGTCGTTCCAAACAAATTGTGTACCTTTACGCAGTATAATGTATATTAAAAAATAGAATGGAGCTTCACGACGACATAAAACGCATGCGCGAGTTAGAACGCCTCCTCGACCACTACAACCATATGTACTATGTCGAGAGCCGCTCGGAGATTTCGGATTTCGAGTTCGACGCCCTACTCAGAGAGCTTCAAACCCTCGAAGAGCTTCACCCCGAAGAGGCAGATAGCAACTCGCCCACGAAGCGTGTGGGTAGCGACCTGCAATCCTCTTTCGAGAGTGTCGAGCATCTTTTCCCCATGCAGTCGCTATCGAACACCTACTCCTCGGAGGAGCTTGGCGAGTGGATCGAGCGCATCGAGAACGAGCTTGGCGAGGTGGAGTTTGTCTGCGAGCTCAAATTCGACGGCACGGCAATATCGCTCCGTTACGAGAATGGAGCTCTGCAACGCGCCGTAACACGTGGCGACGGCCGTCGTGGCGACGACGTTAGCAACAATGTCCGCACAATAGGCTCGGTACCTCTACATCTACGCGGCGAGGACTACCCTCCACTCTTCGAGATTCGAGGCGAGATTATTATGCCCTATGCATCGTTCGATAGGCTCAACCGAGAGCGTGAGGCAGCCGGAGAGCCTCTTATGGCCAACCCACGAAACGCAGCATCGGGAACACTCAAACAGCAATCCTCGCAGGTTGTCGCACACCGAGGCTTGGACTGCACGCTCTATCATCTTGCCGGCGAGGGGCTACCCTACTCGACACATTGGCAAAATCTCGAAGCTGCCCGTAGCTGGGGATTTAAGGTATCGGACAATCGACGCATCTGTCGCACGAAGACCGAGATTGAGGAGTTTATAACCTATTGGGATGTAGCACGCAAGGGGCTACCCTATGCTACCGATGGTGTTGTAATCAAGGTGAACAGCTATGCCCAACAACGAGCTCTCGGCGCAACAGCCAAATCGCCACGCTGGGCTGTGGCTTATAAGTTTCAGGCCGAGAAGGCTCTCACACGCCTGCTGAGCGTAGATTTTCAGGTGGGCCGCACAGGAGCTATAACCCCCGTGGCAAACCTCGACCCCGTACAGCTTGCCGGCACTGTTGTTAAGCGTGCCTCGCTACACAATGCCGAGCAGATTGCCTTGATGGATATACGCCTTGGCGACATGGTATATGTGGAGAAGGGCGGCGAGATTATACCCAAGATTACGGGTGTGGAGCTCTCGGAGCGCAACACTGAGGCGACCCCATTCGAGTATATCACCCACTGTCCCGAGTGTGGTACCGAGCTTATACGCTTGGAGGGCGAAGCTAAACACTACTGCCCCAACGAGGCGGGCTGTGCTCCGCAGATTATAGGCCGCATAGTCCACTTTATCGGCCGCAAGGCGATGAATATCGAGGGTTTGGGTGGCGAGACCGTCGAGCTACTATGGCAGAACGGTATGTTAAACGACATATCGGACATCTATCATCTCGACCCTGTGCAGCTATCTGCATTGCCTCGACTCGGCGATAAGTCGGCGGCAAACATCCTCGAAAGTGTGCGTCGCTCGAAGGATGTACCCTTTGAAAGGGTGCTCTTCGCCTTGGGCATACGTTTCGTCGGCGAGACTACGGCAAAGTATCTCGCCTCGCACCTGCTCACGCTCGACGCCATAGCCAATGCCACGGCCGAGGAGCTTGCCGGGGCCGAGGAGGTGGGCGAGAAGATTGCCGAGGCTATCGTAGCCTACTTTGCCGACGAGAAGAACCATCGCATTGTGGAGCGTCTGCGCGAGGCCGGATTAAAATTCGAGGTGGAGCAGCGCGAACTGAGCTCACGCGCCTTGGAGGGACTCAACATACTTATCTCGGGTAAGTTCGAGGGTCGTTCGCGCGACGACATGAAGGCGTTGGTAGAGGAGCATGGCGGGCGCAATATCGCCACCGTGTCGGCAAATGTCGATTTTATCGTTGCTGGCGAGAAGATGGGGCCTGCCAAGAGAGAGAAGGCCGAGAAGTTGGGTGTAAAGATTATCGACGAACAGGAGTTTATGGCTCTTATTGCCGAGGGTGCAAACGCCACCCAAAGCACAACAGAGGAGTCTAAGCCCACGGAAGAGCCTAAGATTGCACCAAACAATACCCCCGTGCAGGGGCGACTATTTTAGTTCTATGCACTAAAACAATGGATTGAACACAAAACACACATAATATGATAGACAAACAGCTAAGGGGTGTCGGTGTAGCTTTAATCACCCCTTTTAACAACTACGAGATTGACTACGAGGCTCTCAACCGAATGATTGAGCATGTCATAGGTGGCGGAGTCGATTATATTGTAGCGTTGGGCTCTACGGCCGAGACTGCGACACTCTCTCAGACTGAGCGTCAGGCGGTGTTGCGCTATGTTATCGAGCGCGTGGCGGGTCGTGTACCCGTTGTTGCAGGTATGGGTAGTAACGATACACGAGCTTTATGCAACCAACTACGCAGCTACGACCTTAGTGGCACAGTAGCTATACTTAGCGTCGTGCCCTACTACAATAAACCCTCGCAGGAGGGCATCTATCGCCACTATATGGCCGTAGCCGAGGCGTCGCCCGTACCTGTAATCATCTACAACGTACCCGGCCGCACGGGCGTCAATATGACCTCGGAGACGACGCTACGTCTTGCCCACGACAGCCACAATATCGTAGCCGTCAAGGAGGCATCGGGCGATATCGAGCAGATGCAGTGCATCATCGATGGCCGCCCCGAGGGATTCATGGTTCTCTCGGGCGACGACGGCATAACCGTAGAGCTTGTCAAGCGTGGCGGCGACGGAGTAATCTCGGTTGCAGCCAACGCCTTCCCCGAAAGATTTTGTAAATGCGTACACGACGCTTTGGAGGGTCGTATTACCGAGGCCGAGAGTGTGATGAAGGAGTTGGATGAGCCTATACACCTTCTCTTCCGCGAGGGCAACCCTACGGGCGTCAAGAGTATGACAGCGGCCATGGGTCTTACTACGGCCGAGCCTCGCCTACCCCTTGTCGAGGGTAGCGAGAGTCTGCGTGCCGACATGGAAAAGGCTATCAAGGCATACGAACTACGCTAAGAGCTACGTTTTAGCTGATAACAAAATATGTGAATAGTATGATACGACAACTATACCTAACGCTGATTGCGATTGCATGTAGTGCGCTTGTGGCCGTGGCCGAAGAGCCTAACGTGGAGCTGCGCGTGCCCGACGAGGATGATATTATCGCTCAGACGTTGGATACCGCGTCGCCATACTACTACACCAACCTCATGCTCAAATACCGAAACGGCGATGAGCCACTGAGCGATACGGAGTACTACTACCTCTACTACGGCTACCTCTATCAAGAGGATTACCGCCCCTTTACCGAGAATAAGGCTTTGGATGGCATGTTCGCGATAATGAGCGGCATAGACCCCGACAAGCCGACCGTCGGGCAGCTCGAAGCACTCATCGAGCGCGGCATCGAGGCTATGGAGCTCGACCCCTTCTCGCCCAAGGTACTCAACATGCTTGCCTACGCCTACGGTGCGTTGGATGACCCTCGTCGCGAACAGCTCTATTTCGACCATCTCAACGGCATACTACGCGCCATAGAGTCGTCGGGAACGGGGCGCAAGGAGGAGTCGCCGTGGCATATACTCATGTTCTCGCACGCCTACGACCTCTTGGCCTCGAAGGGATATAGCTACAACGAGGCACGCATAATAAGCCGCACGACAGAGTTTGTACCATTGACAAAAAAAACGGAGGATAGGGTCAAAGGCTTCTACTTCGATTACAGCCGTGTATATCGCAATAAGCCCGACGATGTATCGTTCAAGCGCGACCGCACATGGCAGTTTAACAACCTCAAACCGCGAGAGTACAGGTAGCGAGGCCGAGTTACGAATATGATAAACTTAGATTTGATGAAGAGAGTGATATATAGCTTGCTGCTCGTTATTGTTGCAGCGATCACGACAGGTTGCGATAGGGAGACCGACAAGAGTTATAGTTTTGTACTATCGACACATAGCGTAAGCCTACCCTACACCGAGTGCAGCACCACGATAGAGTACGACATAGTCTATCAAGAGGAGAGCCTCGACCTCACAGCATTTAGTCTCAACGCCACAACAAAGGCCGACTGGATAACGAGCATAACTGCTTCGGAATATGGCGTTTTGGAGATTAGCGTGGAGGAAAACTTCTCAACAGAGGAGCGCAGCACCGAGATTACACTATCGGCCGATAACACCAAGCCGGCCAACGTACGCATCACGCAGTTAGCCTCGCCACCAAAGGATAGCGAGAAGGCCGAGCATACTCTTATGCACTACTTCTTTGGCACAAGTCTGCGCAACTATTTCCGCAACAACCTCCGCGACGTTACAACAGCTATCGGCGAGGGTGCTATGGGTAAGGGCTGCCGATATATATATTTCATTCAGGAGAGCCGCTACGAGGGTTATATCGCCGAGTATCATTATAGCGCGACGGATGCCTCGGCCGTGGAGCAGCATATTGCCGATGTAGTCATCGAGGCTGATAAGAGCGTAGAGGAGATTATCGCCTCGACCCTCAGCCGCATGGCCGATATCGCACCGGCACATCGCTACGGTGTGATTATGGCAGGACACGGCTTTGGTTGGGTCACGCGCGACATGCTCAACAGCGACAATGTTACGGAGTTTGCGCTCGCGCCTCGAATGTCGAGTCCGTGGGTGGCTGCTGCGGGTGCAGAGCCTACCCGAGCCTTTGGCGAGAACAACGTGCAGGCCGACATAGCCGAGATTGCCGAGGGTATCGAGCTCTCGGGCGTAGAGCTCGACTACATTCTCTTCGACGCATGTTTCATGTCCAATATCGAGAGCATATACGAGCTTCGCAACTCGGCAAACTATATCATAGCCTCGCCCTGCGAGATTATGGCTATGGGCTTCCCCTACCACCGCGTACTGCGCCACCTCTTTGCCAACGGCGGCGAGTGTAGCGACCTAAAATCTGTTGCCGAAGCCTACTACACCTTCTATCGCGACGAGTATGTGAGCCAAAACCGCTGTGGCTCGATTGCCCTCTACGACTGCTCGGAGGTCGATGCTTTGGCCGAGGCAACGCGCTCGGTTATGGCTACGGCCACATCGGAGTACGACAGCTCGACACTCCAAACCTACGAGGGCCAAGACCCACACACGTTCTACGACTTCGGTCAGTGGTGCTCGACGGTAGCCACCGACACCGCAGCTCTTGCAGCCTTCGAGGCACAGCTGGAGCGCACCGTGATTGCTAAATATACGCTCGACAGCTTCTACTCGGCACTCGGCGAGTATGGCAACTACCCCATCGACACTGAGGCCTACTCGGGCGTCACGACATCGGCACCATGTGGCAACTACGGCGACGAGTGGAGTATGACAGAGTGGTACAAGCGAGTGATGGAGTAGGAAGTTTGAAAAATAATTCGTATCTTTGGGCGCATTTTTTAAGGATAATTATAATATTGAATATATATGTTTGAAAATCTAACCGAGAAACTCGAACGATCGTTTAAGATTCTCAAAGGCGAGGGTCGCATCACCGAGATTAACATTGCCGAGACACTCAAAGAGATACGTCGCGCCCTGATTGATGCCGACGTAAACTACAAGGTGGCTAAGAACTTTACCGACGAGGTGAAGCAGAAGGCCCTCGGACAGGATGTGCTTCGCTCGGTGAAGCCCGGACAGATGATGACAAAGATTGTGCGCGACGAGCTCGCCGCACTTATGGGAGGCACAGCCACCGACATCCAGCTCGAAGGCACGCCTGCGGTGATTCTTATTGCCGGTCTTCA
This sequence comes from Alistipes sp., assembly GCA_045588005.1. Taxonomy (GTDB): domain Bacteria; phylum Bacteroidota; class Bacteroidia; order Bacteroidales; family Rikenellaceae; genus Alistipes. The sequence continues at coordinate 14,377 of JAZNDK010000084.1, forward strand.
AGGTTCGGGTAAGACGACATTCTCGGGAAAGCTCGCCGCACACATCAAGAGCAAGAAGGGCCGTCAGGTGTTGCTCGTAGCCGGCGACGTATATCGTCCTGCGGCTATCGACCAGCTCAAGATTTTGGGTCAGCAGGTGGGTGTCGAGGTATATACCGAGGCGGGCAACAATAACCCTGTTGAGATTGCCGAGAACGCTATCCGCTACGCTCGCGAGAAGTCGTTCAACACCGTGATTGTCGATACGGCAGGTCGTCTTGCTGTCGATGAGGCTATGATGCAGGAGATTACCGCCATTAAGGCTGCGGTAAACCCCTCGGAGACTCTCTTTGTTGTCGATTCGATGACGGGTCAGGATGCAGTGAACACAGCCAAGGAGTTCAACGACCGCTTGGACTTCGACGGCGTGGTGCTCACCAAGCTCGATGGCGACACGCGTGGTGGTGCAGCTATCTCTATCCGCTCGGTTGTGGATAAGCCATTGAAGTTTATCTCGGCGGGCGAGAAGATGGACTCGTTGCAGGTGTTCCACCCCGAGCGTATGGCCGACCGCATCCTCGGCATGGGCGATGTGGTATCGCTCGTGGAGCGTGCTCAGGAGCAGTTCGACGAGGAGCAGGCACGCAAGCTCAAGAAGAAGCTTATCAAGAACGAGTTTAACTTCAACGATTTCCGCGACCAGATAAGCCAAATCAAGAAGATGGGCAACCTCAAAGACCTCGCCTCGATGATTCCGGGCATGGGCAAGATGCTCAAAAACATAGATATCCCCGACGATGCCTTCAAGCAGACCGAGGCTATCATCGACTCGATGACCCCTGCCGAGAGGGAGAACCCCGAGATTATCAATGCACGTCGCCGCGAGCGTATCGCTAAGGGTTCGGGTACGACCATGGCCGATGTCAATCGACTTCTCAAGCAGTTCGAGGATACGCGCAAGATGATGCGCACTGTTGCCGGCGGCGGCATGCAAAAGCAGATGCAGCGCATGCAGCGCGGTGGTGGCATGCGTCGTCGATAGTTAGTTAAGTCATGGCCGAGAGGGAAAAGATAGTCACACGCATAAGCCGCGAGTTTAAGTCGCGACGCTCTACGCGCATAGGCGTAGCTCTCATATTGGCTCTCTGCATTGGTGGAGTGCTTGGCGTGAGGTGGTATAAGCACGAGGCTCAGCTTATCGAGTACAATAGCGATATCGTACGCCTATCCGAGGAGCAGCAACGCTTCCTCAGCCGCGAGGACAGCTACGGCTCGCAGCTCAAAATATCGCAGGCCGAGGAGATATATAACCATCTTTTGCAGAGCGACGAGGATATGGCTGCCGAGGCTGCGGCTATCATCGACTCGATGCGCAAGGCCCACGCGACAATCCGGTAGGATATATAGGTAGGTGCAGCACTGTTTGCATCGTTAGCGTTAAAACGCTATCTAACCCATCTAACCCGAAAAAGTGGTTAGATGGGTTTTGTGGGTTAGTTGGGTTACTTGGGTTACATAGGAAATTGCCTATCTAACCCACCCGACCCACCTGACCCATCTGCCCCACCTGACCCAAAAACACCCACCAAAAAACAAAAAAACA
>JAZNDK010000085.1:0-28617 GCA_045588005.1 Alistipes sp.
AAATATGAACTACTTGGTCGAGGATTGGGGCGGTAAGTACCAAAGCCAGGATGTCTCGGCAAAGAAGGGACTAAACCTCGACAAACTGCTCGAGAAGGTTCTGCTCGAGGCTGAGATGCTCGATCTGAAGGCCAACCCCAACAAGAAGGCGCAAGGTGCTATCATTGAGTCGACACTCGACAAGGGTCGCGGATACGTTTCGACCATCATGGTTCAGAGTGGTACGCTCCGCATTGGTGATGTTCTGCTCGCAGGTACTTATACCGGACGTGTTAAGGCGATGTTCGACGAGAACGGAAAGAAGGTCTCGGAGGCCGGACCTTCAACACCGGTACAGGTGCTTGGTCTGAATGGTGCTCCGCAGGCAGGTGATGCCTTCAATGTTATGGAGGACGACCGCTCGGCACGTGAAATTGCCAACAAACGTGAGCAGTTGCAGCGTATGCAGGGCATCATGACACAGAAGCACGTTACGCTCGACGAGATTGGTCGTCGTATCGCTATTGGCTCGTTCAAGGAGCTCAATATCATCGTTAAGGGTGATGTGGATGGCTCGGTAGAGGCTATGACAGGCTCGCTCATCAAGCTCTCGAAGGAGAGTGTTCAGGTGAATGTCATCCACTCGGCCGTAGGTCAGATTTCGGAGTCGGATGTGCTACTTGCTGCCGCCTCGAATGCCATCATTGTCGGCTTCCAGGTGCGCCCATCTGCTGCTGCGCGTAAGGCTGCCGAGAAGGAGCAGATCGATATTCGTCTCTACTCGATTATCTACGATGCTATCAACGAGATTAAGGATGCTATCGAGGGTATGCTCGAGCCGGTGATGAAGGAGGAGATAGTATGCTCAACCGAGGTGTTGGAGACCTTCAAGATATCGAAGGTTGGTACTGTTGCAGGATGTGTTGTTAGAGAGGGTAAGATGCAGCGCAATACCCCTATTCGTGTTATCCGTGACGGTATCGTTATCTACACCGGTAAGCTTGGCTCGTTGCGTCGTTTCAAAGATGATGTCAAGGAGGTTACCGTTGGTCAGGATTGCGGTCTGAATATCGAGTCTTACAACGATATCAAGATTGGAGATATCATCGAGGGTTACGAGCAGGTTGAGGTTAAGCGTAAGTAACCATGTTCTTTGTTGTGATAAGGGGTCATCTGCGGCGTCTGCCTCGTCTGAAAAATGCTCATTTACGCTAAGTAAACTGCGCTTTTTCATACTTCGAGCAGCCGTCACATCTAACCCCTTCTAACAACAAAGGGGCCTACCGCTGATTGAGGTGTTCTTTGATGTGATAAGGGGTCATTTTGAGCTCTCAATCATTGCCCCGAATGGGAAATACTTCGAGTATGTCCCATCCGAGTCAATATCTTAATCGAGCTCAAATCTAACCCCTTCTAACAACAAAACTTTGTCGTGATAAGGGGCAAGTTGGGTAGCCTTACGATAATATAGCAACCTACCGCGTTGATTGTGGCGATTGGTATTACAACATAGGTGGTGTAACAACCTTTTGATGAGTGCCGTTGCTACCTATAAAACATAGAAAAACATTAAGTATTACATAAACCTATAAAACTTAAACACAATGAATCATCAGATTAAGTTTACTACTGCCGAGGAGGCTGTAAAGTGCATTAAGTCGGGCGATCACATTCACCTAAGTTCAGTAGCTTCTGCTCCCCAGTGCCTTATTAAGGCTATGTGTGAGCGTGGCCGTACAGGCGAGCTCAAGGATGTACACATCCACCATCTTCACACCGAGGGTCCTGCTCCCTATGCTGAACCCGAGTTTGAGGGCATCTTCCAGCTCGACTCATTCTTCGTAGGAGGCAACGTGCGTAAGGTTACGCAGAGCGGTTACGCCGACTATATTCCAATCTTCCTCAGCGAGACACAGAAGCTCTACCGCTCGGGTGCTGTACCCTGTAACGTAGCTATGATTCAGGTATCTCGCCCCGATAAGCATGGTTATGTATCTCTTGGTACTTCGGTAGATGCTACATTGGCTGCAGTAGAGTGTGCCGACCACGTTATCGCTGTGGTAAACAAGTATGTTCCCCGTTCGTTCGGTGATGCTATGATTCATAGCTCACGCATCAACTACTTCGTCGAGGACGACCAGCCCTTGGAGGAGGCTCACTTCTCGACTCCTAACGAGGTGGAGACCAAGATTGGTAACCTTTGTGCCGGCCTTATCGAGGATGGTGCTACTCTTCAGATGGGTATCGGTGCTATTCCTAACGCCGTACTTGCTCAGCTGGGCAACCATAAGAACCTCGGTGTTCATACCGAGATGTTTGCCGATGGCGTACTTCCCCTTGTTGAGAAGGGCGTAATCAACGGCGCAGCAAAGAATATCGATAAGGGCAAGATGGTATCTACATTCCTGATGGGTTCGCAGAAAGTATATGACTTCATCGACGACAACCCGGGTGTATTGATGATGGACGTAGGCTACACCAACGATCCCTTCGTTATCGCCAAGAACGACCGCGTTACGGCTATCAACTCGGCATTGCAGGTAGATATTACAGGTCAGGTGTGTGCCGACTCGTTGGGCCGTAAGTTCTACTCGGGCGTTGGCGGTCAGATTGACTTCATCTATGGTGCATCGCTCTCAAAGGGTGGTAAGGCAATTATCGCAATGCCCTCTATTACGAACAAGGGTGTATCAAAGATCTCGGATGTATTGACCGAGGGAGCTGGTGTTGTTACTACACGTAACCACATCCACTGGTTTGTAACCGAGAATGGTGCTGTTGATCTCTATGGCAAGAGCCTTCAGGAGCGTGCACGCCTTATCATCTCGGTAGCACATCCTTCGGCTCAGGAGGCTTTGGATGAGGCAGCCTTCAACCGCTACGGCAGCCACCACCACTATATTAAAAGCTATATGAAGTAACAACTTGTTACTTCATATAACACAAAGGCTTCCTTCGGGAAGCCTTTGTTGCTTTTAATATAGCGGTGGTGTATCACCACCTTTTCATATTTACATTCCCCCTAAATCCCCCTTTGAAAAGGGGAACTTATGGCAAGGCTTCGCCTTGCTCGCCTACGGCGACAATACGAAGAGCTATATGAAGTAATAAGTTACCTCATAATAATCACAAAGGCCTCTTTCGGGAGGCCTTTGTTGCTTTTAATATAGTGGTGGTAAGCCACCATTTCATATTTACATTCCCCCTAAATCCCCCTTTAAGTTCGCTTCGCTCCTTTTCGTTGCTTCGGCTCGGCATAACAAGTAAACTTATTCTGCTCTCGCCTTAATCGCAACGCTGACAAGGGGGGTTGTTCTCGCGGTTACATTAAAACGATAGGGCTGCTCCCCGAAGGAAGCAGCCCTATATGTTGCGACGCTGAGGTCGCTATACGTTTGTAGCTAAGCCACTATGCCCACTTAACAAGAGCGAAGTCCATACGGTGCTCCAACTTGTCATTCGACGGGAAGATACGAAGAGCTACATCGAACATACCTGTATGCTCGGGCTTGTAGTCCAACGCGAGTGTTACGGTGTTACCATCGGTAGCAACAACCTCCAAGCGGCGTGTCTCAACAACATTAGCTGCCTGACCTGCCTCAATCTGTGTTGCTACAACGAGCTCAGCACCGATATCCTCCTTCTGAAGGCCTGCGAGGTCGAGGGTAAGCTCGAAGTGATACTTCTTACCTACATATATTGCCTCGCTCTCGATCTCGGCACGCTTAACATCAAGGATGGTGATGTTGTCCCATGCTGCCGATACCTTTCTCTTCCAAGCGGCAATCTGACGTGCCATGAGGTAGTTGTTCTCCAACATCAAGCCCTTGCGAGCTGCCAACTTATTGTAGAAACGCTCCTCGTAGTCGATAAGCATGCGGTTGGTTGTGAAGTTCGACGCGATGTCGGCAACGCACTTCTTCACAGAGTTTACCCAGTGGTGGGGTATGCCATCCTCGTCGCGGTCGTAGTACAGAGGTACGATCTGCTCCTCGATAGTGTTGTATATCATCTCGGCGTCGAGCTCATCCTGGTATCTCTGGTCGGCGAAGGTGCGCTCCATAGGCAACATCCAGCCTGCGCCCTCCTTGTAACCCTCGACCCACCAGCCGTCGAGTACCGAGAACTGCATAACACCGTTCATCACACACTTCTCGCCCGATGTACCCGATGCCTCCAAAGGACGGGTAGGTGTGTTGAGCCATACATCGACACCCTGAACCATGCGACGGGCAAGCTCCATGTCGTAGTTCTGCAAGAATACAATCTTACCTACGAACTCGGGCATTGCCGATACCTCAACGATACGCTTGATAAGGTCCTGACCCGGCTTGTCGTTGGGGTGAGCCTTACCGGCAAAGATAAACTGTACGGGACGCTCCTTGTTGTTTACCAAAGCCGAGAGACGCTCCAAGTTGGTGAAGAGCAGGTAAGCACGCTTGTATGTGGCAAAGCGGCGGGCGAAGCCGATGGTAAGCACGTCGGGGCGGATACTCTCGACAACCTGAACCATCTGGCGGGGTGACTGAAGACGTACCTGAGTAGGATCGCTGAAACGCTTGCGGATAGTCTTAATAAGACGCTCCTTAAGCTTCATGCGCTCATTCCAAAGCTCAACGTCGTCAATCTTGTGTACTCCCTGCCATGTGGGAATATCGTAGGTGTGACCCTCGAAGCCCTTGCCAAAGTACTTGGTGTAGAGCTTGCGTAGGTTCGAGGCTACCCATGTGGGGAAGTGAACGCCGTTAGTCACATAGCTGATGTGGAGCTCGTTCTTGAAGTATCCGGGCCACATGTGACCGAGGATGTCCTTAGATACCTCGCCGTGCAACCACGACACGCCGTTTACCTCCTGCGAGAGGTTACATGCAAGTACCGACATCGAGAACTTCACGTTCTGGACGTTCGGGTTGGTCTTACCGAGGTTGATGAACTGATCCCATGTGATGCCCAATACCTCGGGGTAGTGTGACATATACTGACGAAACATCGACTCGGGGAATGCATCGTGACCTGCGGGCACGGGAGTATGCGTTGTGAAGAGTGACGACGAGCGTACTACCTCCAAAGCCTCCGAGAATGAGAGGTGCTTGCGTGCAATGAGGTTGCGGATACGCTCCACACCGATAAATGCCGCGTGACCCTCGTTGCAGTGATATACCTGCTGCTTGATACCCATCTTCACGAGGGCGCGGATACCACCCACGCCAAGTAGAATCTCCTGCTTGAGACGGTTCTCCCAATCGCCACCATAGAGGTAGTATGTTACCTGACGGTCCTCCTCCAAGTTAGCCTCGTAGTCGGCATCGAGAAGGAATAGGTCGGTACGACCCACCTGGCACTTCCATACACGCGCCGAAAGCACTCGGCCCGGAAGAGCCACCTGTGTTGTCACCCAGTTGCCAAACTCGTCGCGAACGGGCGAGATAGGCAGCTTAAAGAAGTTCTGAGCCTCGTATGTAGCCTCCTGAGCACCCTGTGCCGAGAGACGCTGTGTGAAGTAGCCGTAGCGGTACAAAAGACCTACGGCAACCATAGGCACATTTCTATCCGACGCCTCTTTGAGGTAGTCACCGGCCAAGATACCGAGACCTCCCGAATAGATTTTAAGCGATGAGTGAAGACCATACTCCATCGAGAAGTAGGCAACCTTAGCATGCTCGGGCGATGGCTTCTCCGACATATAGTCGCAGAACTGCTTATATACGCTATCCATCTTCTTGAGGAACTCCTTATCGGCGAGAAGCTCGTCGTAGCGTGCTGCCGAAATCTTATCGAGCAGTACGATAGGGTTGCGATCAACCTTTACCCACAACTCGTTGTCGGCAGCCTCGAAGAGCTCCTGAGCACCCGGAGTCCAGCACCACCACAAGTTGCGCGATAGCTCCTCGAGGGGCTTGAGACGCTCGGGTACACCCTTCTCGACCATAAGACGGTGCCATGTGGGCTTATTCGAGCTGAGCTGCTGGCGCAAGAAGCTGATCTGCTCGCCACGGCTACCTCCGTCGAAGAGTACACGGTTGGTGCGCGATACCGAGTTGTCTAAAGCCTCCTCGTAGGCCATCTTATACTCGTTGAAGAGCTTAGACCACAACGCTGTAGCCGAGATGCTCTCGGCTGACTCGCGTGCAGCGGCGAAGCTCTCCTTGCTCATATCCATATATTTGCGGATAACATCCGTAATCTGAAGCACCACCTCGCGCTCGTTGTAGTCATCGCGACGAACGATATCTACGCCCGTATGGTTCGAGTGCTTAGCTACCCACAAGCCAAAGCCTGCAAGGGTTGTTGTCACCGTGGGTACGCCGTAGGCTACCGACTCAAGCGGAGTGTAGCCCCATGGCTCGTAGTACGATGCAAATACAGTGAGGTCGATACCCGAAAGAAGGTCGTAGTATGGCATATTGAAGATGCCATCCTGACCGTTGAGGTATGTAGGCACGAAGAGAACCTTCACACGAGAGGCTGTCGTAGAGAGTATGCTGCCCTCGATGCTCTGCGATACCTGATCCCAAGCCTCGGCACCGAGGTAGTGAGTAAGATAACGCTTCTGTGCAGGGTCGATAGCCGACTCCTTGTTCTCAAGGTGCTGGATAAGGTCCTGACGAGCACCTGCGGTAGCTGCGGGTACGGCGATTACGGCCAATACATCGCGCTCGATGTTGCTTGCTGCCAACTGCTTGAGTGACTCAAGGAATACATCGATACCCTTGTTGCGGAACTCGTAGCGACCGCTTGTAGCAACAATCAGAGGCTCGTTGCGGAACTCATAGCCCCATGTTGCTGTGGCAACCTCGATAAGACGCTTGCGAGCTGCGGCACGCTTCTCGTCGAGACTCTTGCCCTTGGGTACAAAGCCGTTATCAAAGCCGTTGGGTGTGATGCGTGTTACCTCACGACCGAGCAGATACTTACACTCGTTGGCTGTGATGTCGCTCACGGTGAGGAAGGCGTCGGCGTATGTTGCAGCCGACTTCTCCAACGAGTGCTTAGCCATCACATTGAACTGGCGAGCCAACTCATCGGCATTGAACTTGTGAAGATCGTTGTATAGGGGAAGGCGGTTGCCGGCGATGCAACGGCCCATCACCGTAGCGTGTGTCGAGAAGACTGTTGCTACATAGGGGGCGTTGTCGCGAAGATAGAGCGAACCTGCTGCTGCCATCCATTCGTGGAAGTGTGCAACAACCTTATCTGACGATGTGCACAACGAGTCGGTGAACGTAGCGATAACTACACCTGCTGCGTGACCAAAGAGCACGGGCTCAACATAGTCCCACTGTCCCGAGAGAGAATCTACATGGTACGAATCCCAGAGCTGCTTCAAGATATCATCCTTCTGCGCGAAGAACGACTTGAAGTCGATAAGGATAGCTATGGGCGAGCTCTCAATGGCCCAGCGGCCGATGCGTACTCTCACGCCCTTGTTGTATAGCGATTCGCGCAGAGCTGCAAGTAGAGTTGTATCCTCCTTAAATTCGGGTTTTGCCGCATCCTGCGAGAAGTCGGGGCCTATGGTGATATACTTATCACCCATCAGGCTCTTCACGGTGGGAGCCTTCGAGGCAATCACTGTATGGATGCCGCCCACCTTGTTGCACACCTCCCAACTCACCTCAAATAGGTAGTCGGGGGTCAGATTTACATTATTCATATTTCCTCTTACTAATTATAGATTTTCCTAATCTTCATAGCTGCCCACCTATTGGTCGGCACATCACATATGTAAATAACATATCACGGTGCAAAGGTAATACAAATATTCAATAAAGGGAAATCTTTTTAAATAATTTTAATAAATGGTAATAAAGCCACTCCGAATGGTTATTTTCCAATGACAAGCGGTATTTATATACATAAGTATAAGACCTCAGTTTTCAAAATTTTGCTTCCTGTTGGAATTTACGCCAGAGTCTAAACTTGTTTAGATGCGGCTATTAGATACAACAAAAAAGTCTGCCTTGCGAGGCAGACTGACAAATCATTTTCCAAAAAGCGGAGGGCACTGGATTCGAACCAGCGGATACCTTACGATATCGGCAGTTTAGCAAACTGCTGGTTTAAGCCACTCACCCAACCCTCCTTAAACCGTCTTTTTGTAAAAGAGCGGTGCAAATATACGACTAATTTTTATTTTTGCAAAATTTTAGTAGATTATTTCGTAAATTGTTGGTGTGGGTGACTCTTTTGGTAAACTTTTATTATCTTTGTTTGCAAATATCTAAATTAAACTTATATGAAAAGAGCTTTATTTTGTCTTTTGGCAGTCGTTGCCTTGTCAGTATCAACAGCTTCGGCGCAGCGCAAAGGTGATGTTGTGGTGAATGCAAACTTGGGTCTCGGTGTTAGTTCGCTGGTTATTGAGGGTAGCAGTGCAACAGGTGTCGAGTTTGGCATTGGTGCCGAGGTTGGTTACTTTGTAGCCAATAATTTCAAGGTAGGCTTAGGTGTGGCGTATGATGTTGAGGGTGGTGATGGCAATACTGTACATGCATTTAACATAGGCCCTTCGTTGAGCTACTATGTAGCTCTCAGCAAGAATCTTTACTACACCCCTAAGTTGGATTTGGCATTTTGTGTAGGGTCGTATAGTGATGAGGCCTTCCCCGGATTTGGTCTTGGGCTCTCGGTTGCCAATTTTGAGTATCGCCCAACGGAGCGTGTGGGTATCTCGGCGAGTCTGCTGTCGCTAAATTATGTGCTTTTATCCAAGAATGGACTCACCCTCAATAACGTAGATCTGAGCATTACGCTCTCGCCACGTATAGGATTTAGCTACTACTTCTAAAAACGGAGGAGTCCGAAATGTCGGACTCCTCTAACTTTTATCTGCAGGCTACTTGTATTGTCGGAACAACTCCCACATAACCACGCCTGCCGATACCGATACGTTGAGCGAGTGTTTCGTTCCTACCTGTGGTATCTCTATTGCACCGTCGATGGTGGCTACGGCCTCCTCGCTGACACCATCCACCTCGTTGCCGAAGATTAGGGCGTAGCTGCTACCCTCCTCGATGCGAAAGTCGTTGAGCATTGTCGCACCCTCGATCTGCTCTACGGCGATGATGCGGTATCCCTCTTCGCGGAGCGAGGCTATGCAGTCGAGCGTCGAGTTGTGATAACGCCACTCCACACTGAGCTCCGAGCCAAGAGCCGTCTTGTGCAGCTCGCGGTTTGGGGGTGTTGAGCTTATGCCGCATAGCTCGATACGTCGTATGCCAAAGGCATCGGCCGTGCGAAAAAATGAGCCTACGTTTTGCGCTGAGCGCACATTATCCAAGATGACAACTACGGGGAGCTTCTCCTGCTTGGCATACTCCTCGATTGACGGGCGGCCCAGCTCTTCGTTAAGCAGTTTACGCATATATTTTTTAAGTATTTTTAATTATTACGCTGCAAAATTAAGCAAATAAAAATATTTTCCGTAATTTTGCGCTGAATTGTTGCATCAAACAAGCGATGTATAGGTGGCTACGATACTTGACTCTCAGCCTTTTATTGGCTGTCGGCCTCTCCACGGCGAGCGGTCAGGAGTTGCGTGTGGGTGCCGACTTCGTGACGTTGTTCGACAATAAGGAGTATTCGTCGATGAGCTACGACAACTCGTGGACTCTGTTCAGTGCACGCCTTAGCCCCAAGGTGGGTGTGGCGTGGGCCGAGCACAACGAGCTGATGTTTGCCGTTGATATGGTGCAGGATTTTGGTAGTGGAGCCGAGTTCTTGTCGGATGTAAATGCGCAGCTCTACTACGCCTTTCGGGCCCCGCGAGTGAAGGTGCTGGCAGGACTCTTTCCGCGTGCTGAGATGCGAGGCCTGCGGTCGTCGCTCTTTTTCGACCGTGACTACCGCTACTATCACAACACGATAGGTGGTCTCTTGGCGCGTTACGAGGCTTCGCAACGCGAGGGTTCATACGTCGAGTTTGCCTTCGACTATACGGGTATGCGCGACTTCGATACGCGCGAGGCCTTTATGATAATGTCGTCGGGCAGGGATTCGATACGCGGGTTTGGCTATGGCTACGACCTAATGGTGGGGCACTATGCTAAGGATAGTAACCCCACGACAGACGATGGCGTGGTAGATAACATCCTTGTAGTGCCGCATGTGGGCTATGATGTGAGTGTTGGCGGCTTCGATATAGCCTTGCAGTTGAGTTATGTGCAGTCGTTGCAGCGAGATCGCCATTTCGAGAACCGCTGGCTTGCACCTATGGGTGGTGAGCTGCTTGTTGCAGTTAGCCGATGGGGTGTAACTCTCTCGAACAGGCTCTACGTGGGAAAAAACCTGCTGCCTCACTACGATCGCTATGGCAGCGACCTATATCACAGCTCGCCATTCTATCGCACGACCGAGGGGGTGTATAACGCAATTACGGTGTCATACGGTAACTCCTTCTTCGACGATACGCTAAGCCTCGCAGCAGGTATAACCATGGAGTATGATGGCACGGGGTGGGGTACGCGACAATGGATTGAAGTGAGCGTAGCACTCGACTACGGATTTAGCCGCAAAGATAGAGAGTAACAAACGATTAAATAGAGTATATATGGCAATTGAAACAACTGAGGTAAAGGAGAAGTCGTTGAACTTCCTTGAAGAGATTATTGAAGAGTCTATGGCCAAAGGCGAAAAGAGGGTGCAGACCCGTTTCCCGCCCGAGCCTAATGGCTATCTGCATATAGGTCATGCCAAGAGTATATGTATCAACTTCGGCTTGGCTAAGAAGTATGGTGGTAAGTGTAACCTGCGTTTCGACGATACCAACCCTGTGAAGGAGGATACCGAGTATGTTGATTCTATCAAGCGCGATATCAAGTGGTTGGGATTCGAGTGGGCCGCCGAGTACTACGCTTCGGACTACTTCGAGCAACTATACGATTGGGCTGTCGAGCTCATCAAGAAGGGTTTGGCCTATGTCGATGATCAGACGCAGGAGCAGATTCGCGAGACGCGAGGCACAATCTCGGAGGCGGGTAAGCCCTCGCCGTGGCGTGATCGTTCGGTAGAGGAGAACTTGGATCTCTTTGAGCGTATGCGTAAGGGCGAGTTTGCCGATGGCGAGAAGGTGTTACGTGCCAAGATCGATATGGCGCACCCCAATATGCTCTTCCGCGACCCTATCATGTATCGTATCATCCACACCGAACACCACCGCACGGGTGATAAGTGGTGTATCTACCCGATGTACGACTACGCTCACGGTCAGTGCGACTCGATAGAGAAGATTACCCACTCGATTTGTACCTTGGAGTTCGATGTACACCGCCCCTTGTACGATTGGTTTATCGAGGCTCTTAACATCTACCCCTCGCACCAGTACGAGTTTGCACGTCTGAACCTCACCTATACCATGATGTCGAAGCGTAACCTCCTCAAATTGGTTAAGGAGGGTGTTGTTATGGGATGGGATGATCCCCGTATGCCGACAATATGCGCGCTTCGTCGTAAGGGTTATACCCCCGCATCGGTGCGAGCTTTTGCCGAGATGGTGGGTGTTGCCAAGCGTGATAATGTCATCGACTTGGCGAAGATGGAGTTCTGCGTAAGAGAGGATCTGAACAAGGTAGCCGAGCGTCGTATGGCGGTGTTAAATCCTTTGAAGGTGGTGATTACCAACTGGGAGGAGGGCCGCGTAGAGATGCGTAAGGCTGTGAATAACCCCGAGGATGAGGCGGCAGGCATGCGCGAAGTACCCTTCGGTAGAGAGCTCTATATCGAGCGCGATGACTTTATGGAGAATCCTCCCAAGAAGTATTTCCGTTTGAGCCCGGGACAGGAGGTGCGTCTGCGCTACTCCTACCTTATCAAGTGTGAGGAGGTTGTGAAGGATGATGCCGGCAATGTCGTTGAGCTTCGCTGCACCTACGACCCGATGTCGGGCGAGGGCTCGTCGAGTGATGGCCGCCGCGTGAAGGGCGTTATCCACTGGGTGTCGGCAGCACACGCCGTGAAGGCTGAGGTGCGCCTCTTCGACACGTTGTTCCTCACTGAGAACCCGAACGATACCTCTGCGGGTCAGACATCGTGGGAGGATAACCTCAACCCCAACTCGTTGGTTAAGGTTGAGGGATGGTTGGAGCCCTCGTTGCGCGATGCAGCGGTAGGCCAGCCCTTCCAGTTTGAGCGCGTGGGCTACTTCTGCGCCGATACCGACTCGACACCAGATAAGTTGGTGTTCAACCGCACCGTTACGTTGAAGGATTCGTGGGCGAAGCTTAACAAGTAAACAGCTTATAAGTAGCAAATAGAGGTTGAATAAAACTATATCTTTTTATTTGCCCTCATAGTGTAACGGGGATAGCTAATTGCTCTTAGCTATCCCCGCGTTTTATCTGTATCGTGGCAGGAGCTATCGCGAGTAGTTTGCCTCCAAATACTCCTTCACCGAGAAGCGGGTCTGGGCGCGCTCCAACTCAGGCATTACCACCTCGGTAGTTGTGCATAGTACGCGGCCATCTATCACGTAATCGTCGATAAATTGGAGTATCAGGTCTATCTGGTCGATAAGCGGCAAGACTGCGATAGAGTGGTCGGCATACTGCACCGAGCAGAAGTGGTAGGGCGACCCCATCTTATCCAACTGTGCGGCAATATACTTCGAGCCGTAGAAGCCGATACCCATAATAGATGCCTTGTGATAGGGTACATTTCTGTCGGAAGTGCCATGGAAGAGGAGCATAGGCGCGGGCTGCTGCTCCCACTCGGGGCGACCCGAGATAGAGAATATTGCTCCGGCACACGACACAACCGCGGCATATCGAAAATCCTCGGGTAGGATGAGTGCAGCCTCACTACGGTTGCAACGTGACCATTCGGTTTGGAGGGCTGTTATAGCTCCGGCACTCGACCCGCTAATCATAATCTTTGTGGGGTCAATACCGAGACTCTCGGCGTTATCTATGGCGTAGCGCGTAGCTGAAAGCATATCCTCGACGGCTATATCTATGCTGCGTTTCATTGCGGCAACCATCGCTCGAATATCTATTCCGGTCGAACTATTCAAATCTTTAAGCCCCAAACGGTAATCTATCGATAGCACCACGACGCCTGCTCGCGCCAACCTATCGAAGTAGAGGTCGTAATACTCGTGGCGACGCTCGCCACGGGCAAAACCTCCGCCAAATGCAAATATCATGCATGGCGATGGTGTTGTGCGTTCGGCTGTTGTGTAGCAGTCGAGATATAGCTCTGTGCCATCGTTTGTGGCGTAGTGTATCTCGCGGCGTGTCACCTCCTCTTGTGCGAATAGGTCGGTCGCCAAAAGCGTCATAATAATAAGCGTAATAAGTTTTTTCATAGTCCTGTCAATTCTATGTTATCAACCTTTGTTCCACTCGCCAATCTCCATGTTACGAATCTCTCCGTTTGTAATCTCGAAACGTACGGCCGTGCGCACCTTGTGGATGCCGTAGAGCCCCGCAGCACCCGGATTTATGAAGAGTAGGTCGTATATGGGGTCGTAAATAACTTTGAGGATGTGAGAGTGGCCGGCAACAAAAATCTTGGGTCTCGCACCGTGGATATGTTGCAGGGCCTTAGGGTAGTAGTGTCGTGGGTAGCCGCCGATATGGGTCATCAGCACCTTTGCGCCCTCGACCTCAAAGTAGTTAAATTCGTGATATACACGTCGTGTAATGCCTCCGTCGATATTGCCATATACAGCACGCAGAGGTCGAAACGAAGCTATGCGGTCGGCAAGCTCCAATGAGCCTATATCGCCGGCATGCCATATCTCGTCGCAGGGAGAGAGAAACTCCTCCAAAACCTTGTCGAAATGACCGTGTGTGTCGGATATAACGCCTATCTTCATCGCTCTGCTCTTTGGTAAATACCACTTTTTGCTATACAAAGGTAAATAAAAAGGCGGGAAAAAGGCTGTATTCCGAGAAAAAATTCTATCTTTGTGGGTAGTAATAATAAAGCAGAAAGAGTATGAGAATATTACGAAACTTCCTCGCAGTCATTATACTGACTACTGTGTGTGCCGAGGTTGAGGCACAGCAGAATCTTTGGCGAAATGATAACTTTGTATCTCCCGAGGTGCATACTGACGGTAGCGTCACCTTGCGCTTGTATGCTCCCGAGGCCGAGAGTGTAGCCGTTGTGGGCGACTTCGTTGGTGGCGAGGCTCAGCTCACTAAGTGCGAAAGCGGTGTGTGGGAGTATCACTTCGAGCCCCTCGCATCGGAGCTATACAGCTACTCGTTTGTGGTGGATGGTATGCGCGATGTGCGTGACCCGATGAATGTCTATGCTATGCGCGACGTAGGCTCGCTCTTCAACTACTTCATCGTAGGTGGCCAGCGCGGCGACCTCTACTCGGCTCAGGATGTCCCCCACGGAACGCTATCAAGGGTGTGGGCTACGATGGATGATGGCCGCGAGCGACGCATGACAATCTACACCCCTGCGGGTTACGAGCAGAGTCGAAGGAGCTATCCTACGCTCTATCTGCTTCACGGCATGGGTGGCGACGAGGAGGCGTGGGTGGCTACGGGCCGTGTCTGCGAGATTATGGATAACCTCATTGCTCAGCGCAAGGCCGAGCCTATGGTTGTCGTTATGACCAACGGATGTACGAAGCACTGCTCAGCTCCGGGTTACTCGCACGAGGGTATGTGGCGACCCTATATGAGTGGCTCGATGGATGGCTCGTTTGAGGCGATGTTCCCGACAATTGTGCGTTGGGTCGAGCAGAACTACAATGTTAAGTGTAGGCGCGAGGCGCGTGCCATAGCCGGTCTCTCGATGGGAGGCTTCCACTCGATGCAGATATCGAAGGAGTACCCCGAGATGTTTGGATATGTGGGTCTCTTCTCGGCAGCAATATTCCGCGGCGATAGCAATGTGGCGATTTACAACGATTTAGAGTCTAAGCTTGCCAAGCAGTTTGCCGTTGAGCCCTATCTCTATTGGATAGCTATCGGCAAGGAGGATTTCCTCTATGGCGAGAATGTCGCCTATCGCGAATTGCTCGACAAGGCGGGTTATAGCTACACCTACCGCGAGAGCGAGGGCGGCCACACTTGGCGTAATTGGAGAGTATATTTATCCGAATTTGCTCCACAGCTCTTCAAAGCTAAAAAGTAGGCGATAAAAGATGCTCGTTTCGCCAATTTTTAGTATCTTTGCCACGTTATATAGTTGTAAATGAAAGTAGGCAATGATACATTTGAAAGTTATACTTTACGCCATTCTCGCATTTATCGAGCGCAATCCTAAGTTCTGCTTGGTGCTTCTGCTTATAGGAGTATTTGCCCCTGTGGTCTTTAAGGTTGTTGGTTGGGTTATTCTTGGCATTATCGTCTTTGCGCTTATCGCTATTGGCCTTATGATGTGGCGGGTGCGTCGTATGCAGCATATGGTCGAGCGCGAGTTTCGCAGTTCGACAAGTGGGAATAGGGCTTCGGGCTCGGGCTTTGGAGGTTTTAGCGGAGCCTACTCGGCACATGGCATGAGTCTCGAAGAGTTGGTGCGCCGTATGCAGGCCGAGGCAGATGCTCGTAAGGCGGCTAATGGTGGAGCTAAGGAGCGTACGACAACCTCGGGTGGCAGGGTGTCGTCGGATGGTAAGCCCTCGCGTGAGGATGACTACGTCGATTTCGAGGAGGTTAAATAGTGCCAAAAATCGGAAATAATGATACAACTTTTACAAAACATAGGTCGCTACGTTCAGCTCTTGGGCAAGGTCTTCTCACGACCCGAGAAGGGGCGTATCTATGCCCGTCGAATATGGTTCGAGGTTGAGGCGTTGGGCTTTAACTCTATTTCGCTTACGGTCATTATCTCAACCTTTATAGGTGCTGTTGTGGCGTTGCAGATGGCTATCACGCTCGAATCGCCCTTCATCCCAAAGTTTATGATTGGCTACGCAACACGTGAGGTTATGGTCTTGGAGTTCTCTTCGACTGTTGTGGCTCTTATTTTAGCGGGTAAGGTGGGCTCGAATATAGCCTCGGAGATTGGTACTATGCGTATTACCGAGCAGATCGATGCACTCGAAATTATGGGCGTGAACTCGGCATCGTATCTTATTCTTCCAAAGATTGTAGCTACGGTGCTCTTTTTCCCGTTGCTCACGTTGTTCAGCATCTTTGTTGGTATTGTGGGCGGATATGCTATCGGAGCTCTTACGGGTATTATGCTCCCGGGCGACTATGTCGAGGGTCTCTTCTACTACTTCGAGCCCTTCTCGATAACCTATGCCTTGGTTAAGGGCGCAGTCTTTGCCTTTATCATCACCTCGATATCGGCCTACTGCGGCTACTACGCCAAGGGTAACTCTTTGGAGGTGGGTAGAGCCTCGACACGAGCCGTTGTTGCCAGCTCGATTACGATTATGATTTTTGACCTTATCCTAACACAGATTATGCGCGTATGATACGAGCTGACCACATATCAAAGAGCTTCGAGGGTCGCCCTGTACTTAAAGATATAACCGTAGAGTTCGAGACGGGCAAGACCAACCTTATCATCGGCCGTAGTGGCTCGGGTAAAACGGTGCTGCTCAAATCGTTGGTGGGACTTCATGATGTCGATGAAGGTCTCATCTTTTACGACGATACTTGCTATACGAAACTCAATTTCAAGGAGCGTAAGGCCATCCGTAAAGATATAGGTATGATATTTCAGGGCGGAGCACTGCTCGACTCTTCGACCGTTAGGGAGAATGTACGTCTGCCACTCGACCTCTTTACCGAAATGAGCGATTCAGAGAAGCGCGATAGGGTAGATTTCTGCCTCGAGAGAGTGCGTCTTTCGGGTGCTGACCATCTCTACCCCTCAGAGCTTAGTGGAGGTATGGTTAAGCGAGTGGCTATTGCTCGAGCCATAGTTCTCAACCCGCGCTACCTCTTCTGCGACGAGCCCAACTCGGGTCTTGATCCGCAGACCTCGGTTGTTATCGACAACCTTATTCAGGATATCACCCGCGAGTTTAACATCACGACAATCATCAATACGCACGATATGAACTCGGTGATGGAGATTGGCGAGAAGATTGTCTATATACATGAGGGCCAGAAGTGGTGGGAAGGCACGAAAGATGATATATTGCTCTCGGATAACCCCGAGCTTAACGACTTTGTCTTTGCCTCGGCCATGGCAAAACGTGCTAAGAGTGTCGCGCGGTAGGTCGTTGTAGGCACATTTTATTAAAATTTTTTATTTTTCATTTGTATAATAGATCAAAAGAGTGTAAATTTGTGCACTCGGATAAAGATATAAAATTTTTTAATTCACAATAAACATTTACGACTATGTCACAGATTAAGATTGGTATTAACGGTTTCGGTCGTATCGGCCGTATGGTATTCCGTGCAGCTTGCTCACAGCCTGAGAAGTATCAGATTGTAGGTATCAACGACCTTTGCCCTGTTGATTACTTGGCTTATATGCTCAAGTATGACACTATGCACGGCAAGTTCGAGGGTAGTGTAGATTTCTGCACCGAGAGCAACACTCTTATCGTAAACGGCAATAAGATTCGCGTTACTGCCGAGAAGGATCCCGCAAACTTGAAGTGGAACGAGGTTGAGGCTGAGTATGTTGTTGAATCAACAGGTCTCTTCCTTACCGAGGAGAAGGCTCAGGCTCACATTGCAGCCGGTGCTAAGTATGTAGTTATGTCAGCTCCTTCGAAGGATGCTACACCTATGTTCGTATGCGGTGTAAACACATCGGAGTACGCTGGTCAGAAGATCGTTTCTAACGCTTCATGTACTACAAACTGCTTGGCTCCTATCGCTAAGGTTCTTAACGACAACTTCGGTCTTGTAAATGGTCTTATGACTACAGTTCACTCTGTAACAGCTACTCAGAAGACTGTTGATGGTCCTTCGTTGAAGGATTGGCGTGGTGGCCGCGCTGCTTGCGGTAACATCATCCCCTCATCGACAGGAGCTGCTAAGGCCGTAGGTAAGGTTATCCCCGCTTTGAACGGCAAGCTTACAGGTATGTCGATGCGTGTTCCTACTCTCGACGTATCGGTTGTCGATCTTACAGTAAACCTTGAGAAGCCTGCTACTTACGAGGAGGTTTGCGCAGCTATGAAGAAGGCATCTGAGGGTGAGCTTAAGGGTATTCTTGGCTACACAGACGAGGCTGTTGTATCTTCGGACTTCTTGAGCGATCCTCGCACCTCGATCTTCGATGCTACCGCAGGTATCGCCCTCACCGACAAGTTCATGAAGGTTGTATCGTGGTACGATAACGAGTGGGGTTACTCGAACAAGGTTCTCGACCTTATCGCGGTTATGAAGGCTTACAACAAGTAATATATACTTGGCATATAAATATTGGAGGCATCCTTTGAGGGATGCCTCCAATATTTTATTCAACCTCAGTTCTTTATTCAACCTCGGTTCTATGCAGGTTGTAAAACTCGTGCCGAACTAAAAGCCTACGTAATCAGCCTCTCCACGATAGTTGCTGCACCATAGATAGTAATCATCTTGAGCTTGGAGTTCAAACCATATATCGAGATAACCCTCCTCGAGCCTCGATATGCGCACCTCGCCACCCTTGATTGTTATCACGCCATCGAGCGACGAGCTAAACTTTATCGACGATTTATCGTCGCGCCACAACGCCATAAGCTCAAAAAAAAGAGTTACCCACCATTGGATAACTCTCTGTGCCCAGGATAGGACTCGAACCTACATGCCGCTAAGCACTCGCACCTGAAACGAGCGCGTCTACCATTTCGCCACCTGGGCATCGTTTCAGTGCACAAAAGTAGTATATTTTTTTTAATTTTCGTATATTTGTGAAAATTTTATTGACCTATTTCAGGTGTTATTGCCCGAAAATAAGTTGCAAAACATTTGTATTATATTGATTACTATGGAGTTAAAAAAGATACCCGCAGGTTATAAGGTTGCATTTTGGACTATTCTGCTTGTCGTTATCGATCAAGTAGTGAAGCTTCTTGTTCACGCAAATATGGAGGTAGGCGAGCGTATCGAGGTATTCTCGTGGTTCAACCTCTACTATGTCGAGAATCCGGGTTTTGCCTTTGGTATGCAACTCGGCTCGGGCGATGGCCCTGTGGATTGGGGTAAGATAGCGTTGAGCCTCTTCCGTTTGGGTATGATTGGCGCAATAATATATGGCATAAACTATCTTCTGCGTAAGGGTAGTGAGGTGCCTCGTGGTGTTATTGCCGGTGCGGTGCTTATTCTTGCCGGAGCGATTGGAAACATGATTGACAGTATGTTCTATGGTATCTTTATCGAGTCGCAGAACGCAGGTTTCCTCACGGGTAAGGTTATAGATATGATTCATCTGCCACTCTTTAAGTGGGAGAACTGTCCTTCGTGGCTCGACTTCTTGGTTGGCTACGACAACTATTTCTTTGGTGCGATATTCAATGTCGCCGATGCCTATATCTCTGTTGCGGTAGTCTATCTGCTAATCTTCCACTATAAGTTCTTCAAGTAGCGGGCTAAGCTAACTATAAGGCTACTCGGCGGTCAAGAGGGTATGGTTATCGAGGAGTTTATACTATGGCTCGAGGCGGAGCGTCGCTACTCGCCACTCACGGTGCGTAACTACCGAAACGACATATACGACTTTCTTGCGTGGCGGGGTACTGCTGTCGAGAAGTTCAGTGCCAAGGAGATTACGCGCCACGATGTTGAGGGGTGGGCTCTCTATCTCTTCGAGGAGAGGGGGCTCAAAGCATCGTCGGTAAATAGGGCTGTTGCCTCGTTGCGCTCGCTCTGGCGGTGGCTTCTATCGCACAAATACACCGAGCGAAATATCATGGCCTCGATACGTAGCTTTAAGGGCTCGCGCAGACTTCCGGTCTTTGTTCCCGATACACGAATGGAGGATGTCGTAGCGCGTGTGCGCAGCGATGCAGCATCCGAGGAGTACGAGAGGGTGCGCAATGCGGTAGTAATACTACTATTCTATACTGCGGGGTTGCGTCTTTCGGAGCTTGTGGCAGCCAATATTCAAGACCTATCCGACGATTTCGCAACAATTCGTATCGTAGGTAAGGGTGGTAAAGAACGTCTGCAACCTATACCCTCGGTGGTCGGAAGGGTGCTAAAAAAGTATTATAGTCATTTTTTTTCGCAAAATATTTGCATAGGTCAGAAAAAAGCACTAATTTTATCGAAGAAAGGAGAGCGTATAAGCCAGCGTACGGTGCAGCGCATAGTGGATAGGGTGCTTAAAGAGTCGGGTATTGAGGGTCGTACATCGCCCCACGTTTTACGACACACTTTTGCAACACATCTGCTTGCCGAAGGCAACGACCTGCGCGAGATACAGGAGCTTATGGGACACAGTTCGTTGAAGGCGACACAGGTATATACGCACTTGGATATAACCAAACTCAAGGAGGCCTACTCTACGGCTCACCCTCGAGGCGCAGAGAACGAGGATTGATTCGCGTGGTGCGAGAAAAGAGGTAGGCGTAGGTCTCTAATTAAGGAGCTTTTTCGCGAGGTCTCGGATTAGAGTTGGTATATCGTCAGGCTGACAGGACAGCCGGATGCCGCGAGAGCATCGGGCACTATATATAAACTTAATACTTTATGACCTATGAACGTACAGATTCAGTCAGTGAAATTCGATGCAGGCAAGCAACTGCTTGAGTTTATTCAGAAGAAGATGGATAGATTGGATCGCTTTGTCGATGAGAGAGCGGGCGACGTGGAGGTGGTTCTTCGTCTCGACCCCGATTCAGAGAAGGGCAACAAAGTAGTGGTTGTGTCGCTCCATGTGCCGGGCGGCGATATCCGCGTCGAGGAGCGCGCATTCACCTTCGAGGAGGCAATAGATAACTCAATGGATATTATTAAAAGACAACTCGAAAAGGCTAAGGCTAAGTTCGAGAAGTAGCATTATAATCTAATAGAAGAGTGGGGCTGGCTAAATTATTTTTGGTCAGCCCTAATATTTTGGAGAGAGTCCTTCCAAATATAGAGACAATTCATATAGCTTGCTACAGAATGGTCTGAAATGCATTCTCGAAAATAATGCAAAAAACATTGCATATTGTTGCGTGATTACGAAATTTTTATTATATTTGTATCAGTAAGATAGCACTTTGCTTGAATAATCAACAACAATATTAATATATGAAACTAAAAAACTTTGCATTCCGCATGGTGGCGATAGCTGTTGCTGTATTGGCAGTAGCGTGCGTAGATAAAGATTTTCGCCTTGATGAGGTATCGACCGAGGTGACATTGGGTAGTGGTACAACAACCATCCCGTTGGGTTATCTCAACGAGCAGTCGATTGGCGACCTGCTTGGCGAGGAGACAATGGGGGGTGTTACCGTAGATCCCGTGACGGGAGACTACTCTCTTGCATTCTCGGGTGATGAGGCGAGTTTCAGGGTTGAAGGCGTAGCGTCGTCGTTCGAAATTCCCGGGTTGGTGAATAAGTTTAATGTGGAGTATCCCAATGTCGAGCTATCGTCGGAGCCTATCATTGTCGATCAAGAGGCTACGGTGAGGTTGGATATGGGTGTAATCGATGGCTACAAACAGGATGAGATCTATATCTTGCCCCCGGGTGTCGATATCCCGCCGATTAAGGGTGAGCTGAGCGATGTTATCCGTCCCGAGGATATGCACTTTGCCGTCCCTGAGCAGATTGATGCTATCGAGACCCTATACTTCAAGGATATAGATACGGGTCGCCATGGTGCCCCTATCCACATGTCTTTGGCGTTGAACGACTTTGAGGATGTCAATGGTGGCGGCGAGCTCGTCATCGATGTTAAGCTCTCGGGTGGCGAGTTTAAGATTGTTGATAGCGAGGGCAATGTCTTCCTTGACAACCACTACGTCAAGACATACGACCTATCGTCGGCCGACGATTCGCTCGACTTCGTACTCTATATCGAGAGTATCCGTATCACCGAGCAGCTCGACAGCAACCACGAGTTGGATATCCCGTTGGAGCTTAGCTACGACATGACGTTCGACATGCACACCAAGCCCGGCACATTCTCGTTGGAGCATCTTCCGTCGTTCCACGTAGATGCTGACTTTGAGTATGGCGATGCAGCGGTGTTGCTCAATAGCGATACGGCTCTCTTCGAGTATCACGCCTCGGAGGGTGGCAACGAGGTAGTGCTTGGCAACCTCCCCGATGAGATTAAGAGTATCAAGCGCATAGCCTTGGAGGAGGATACACACATCCGCCTCTTTGCTCACGGCTTGGAGTGGATGTCGGAGAATGCGAAGAAGATTGAGGCCGACATCACCCTTCCCGATTACCTTGTGTTGCACAAGATTCAGGATGTCGATTACGAGTATAACGAGGAGGGACACCTCTTGAAGGCTACGTTGGCCGATTTGGATAGTGGCTTGGAGATTGAGATTGAGGCCATCGAGTTCGACGGCGAGGGCTTAACGCCCGAGAATGGCGAGTTGCGCCTTAACTTCACGCCCGACATCGAGGTGCGCTTTATGCCCGATGCCCACCTTCTCGTATCGGAGCTCATCCCGAACGATGGCAATGATATAATATTGAGCACGGGTGTTGAGAGTGCTGCGTTGGAGGTGTTGTCGCTGTGTGGCCATGTGGATTACAGCTACGAGCAGAGAGAGGTTATCGATCTTGGCGATATGTCGATGATGTCCAACGACTTGGAGTTTAACGGCTCGGGTCTGTCGCCCGTCATCAACATCAGCCTTACCAATCCGCTTACGATTGAGGCGGCGATAAATGCCGAGTTGGTGCCCATGAATAATGGCGTGGCGAATACGGAGAATAGGGTTGTTATCGAGAACCTTGTGATAACTCCTGCGACATACCGAAATGGTGCTATCGAGGAGAGTCGTATGAATATCGTGCTTGCCAAGGAGGAGCGTCGCGACGAGTTTGCATCGTCGGAGTGTACCTTCGTGGCGTGCGAGGTGGGTAACTTGCTCAACGGCGCAATTCCCGACGCTTTGCAGTTCAATATCGCGCTTCGTACGGATGCTGACAAGCAGAGCGAGTTGTATGTTGATGATAGCTTTGAGCTCAGCTACAGCTACGGCCTTGATGTGCCATTGGCCTTCAATCAAGATACGAGTATCTCATATTCGGATACGGTTGGCGAGCTCTCGGCGACCTTTGAGCAGCTTGCCGGTTACAGCCTCAAAGTGGGCGATGCTACGCTTATCGTGAATAGCAGCAGCACCATACCTCTCGACTTCGTCCTCGAAGCGGAGCTTCTGGATGCTTTCGGCAACCTCACGCCTGCGCAGTTGCGCACGCCCGAGGGTGGTGCCGTTATCGAGGGCTCGGAGGATGGCCGCACGGCTGCCAATTCGCAGACACGTCTTGCCATTGTTCTGCCCGAGGGCGATATGGAGTCGATAGGAGAGGTGGATGCCATACGCTTCGATTTCAGTGCTAAGGGTGCATCGTTGGAGTCGTTGCCGCTCAACGCAAATCAGTCGTTAAGCGTTAAGCTGCAACTCGAAGTTGCGGGCGGTATAACCATCGACCTCGACTCGATGATGACTAACGCTGATGGCAAGGGTGATGAGAATGACGAGTACAACGAGTAGTATAGTGATACACATAAAAATAGGTAGATAGATAACCAATAAACGAAGACATCGTATGAAAAATAGAGTATTATCCCTAATAGTTGGTTGTGTGGCTATGCTTTCGAGTGTTGTCGCCTCGGCACAGTCGCTCAATACCTCATACTTCATGGAGGGCTCGTACTTCCGTACCGATCTCAACCCCGCACTCACGCCCACACGTGGCTTTGTTGCCATCCCGATATTGAGTGGTGTGGCTCTCGACGTGCAGAGTAACTTCCTCTCGGTCGATAACTTCTTCTTCAAGCGCGACGAGGGTGTTGTCTCGGCCTTCCACGGCTCGGTATCTCCCGAGGAGTTCCTCGGCCGCCTGCCCAGTGTCGAGAAGCTTGGCTTGGGTCTCGATATGAACGTTCTCAGCGCGGGCTTCTTCCACAATGATATGTTCTGGAACTTTGGCGTTAATCTGCGTGCTAATGGCGATATGACGCTCTCGAAGGATCTCTTCACTGCGCTCAAAACCTTTGGTAACAGAGCCTACGATTTGAGCGGCACGGAGCTAAATCTCAACGCCTTTGCCGAGGTATATGTCGGCACGACATACCCCCTGTTGGATTGGATAGATGTTGGTGCTCGCTTGAAGGTCCTTCTCGGCCTCTGCAATGCGTCGGGCAGTTTCGATGATATCTCGGTCAATGCCTCACCCGACAGCATCTCGGGTCGTATTCGTGGCCAGTTGCGCCTCAGCGGCATGATGTTCAACCAGAGCGAGGCGGTTGCCGGCGAGGTTATATCGGCCGATATGCTCTCGATGTCGGGTGCTATGGGCTTTGGCCTCGGCCTCGACCTCGGTACGGAGATACGCCTGCTCGATGGCGACCTCAAACTCTCGGCTGCTGTCACCGACCTCGGATTTATCAAGTGGTCGAAGAAGGGCACGGTGCGTGCCGATGTGAATGGCGACCTATACTTCAACGGCGTGAATTTCAATACAGGAGAGGCTGACAGTGCCATGGAGTTTAAGGCGGCGTATGCCGATGCTGCGGCCAAGGGTTACACCACACGCCTCAACTGCGCTATCAATTTCGGTGGTGAGTACAACATCCTCGACAACCGTATCGGCTTCGGTCTTATGTCGCATACCGAGTTCTGCCACACCTTCGTTCGCTCGGAGCTTACCGCCTCGGTGAACTTCCGCCCGTTGAAGTGGCTCTCGGCGTCGCTCAGCCACACGGTGTTTGCGCGTAACGATGCCGGTGTCATCGGTGCAGCCCTGAATATCCACCCCGAGGGCTTCAACTTCTTCATCGGAGCCGACTACCTCGACCTTACTCAGGTGAAATACGGCACGATGAACGTGCCGCGTCGCGCCAACTCGGTGAACGTCTATATGGGTATCGGCTTCAATATCGGCGAATATCATGGCAAGACCAAGGCCAAGAGCAAGGCTAAGGCCAAGGTAATGGAGGTGGCGCCCGATGCAACTGCGGCGACTCCCGAGAATACGCCACATGTGATACCTGCAACAGATGCGACAGAGCAATAATGGTATATGGTTGCACCCTTTGGGTGCTGCATCCATGAAAAACGAGGCTGACTAAGCGATTTAGTCAGCCTCGTTGCTTATATGGCATGTTGCCCGCTGTGGAGGATATGGCGTTGCGGCTATTGTCGAGCACTCCATACGCGGATATTCTCGGCCACACATTCGAGTAGGCGGTCGATAGCCTCGGCTGCGGCCCATGCGTTGTGGGGCGACGCTAGCAGACGATATTTGTCGCGAATGGAGTATAGCGGCGACTCTTTGAGAGGCTCTACCGAGAAGACATCGAGAGCAGCAGCTGCAACCGTGCCTCGATCTAATGCCTCGGCCAACGCTGCCTCGTCGATAATTCCGCCTCGGGCAACGTTGATAACAAATGCCGTAGGCTTCATCTTGCCAAGTTGCTCCTTGCCTATAAGTCCACGTGTACGCTCGTTCAGAGGAGAGTGTACTGATAGGATGTCGCACCAGCCGAGCATCTCGTCGAGCTCCATTGCGGGGTACTCCTCCTCGCGCTTTGCACCCGATGTAGAGTAGTAAGCTACCTCGCAGCCAAAGGCTGAGGCTAAGCGAGCCACCTCGCGGCCGATATTACCGAGGCCTACAATGCCCCACCTCTTGCCGCGTATCTCGCACGTCATACGGTCGAAGCAGAAGGCTCTCTCGGCTGCAGCGTAGCGACCATCGTGGAAATATTCGTCGAAATATACGATATTGCGAGCGAGGGCGAGTGCCGAGGCGAGTGTAGTCTCGGCTACCGATGTTGTCGAGTAACCTACGGCGTTGCGTACCTCAATACCGAGCTCAGCCGCCGTTACGAGATCTACGTTATTCATGCCCGTAGCAGCTATACATATCAGTTTCAGGCGGGGTAGCTGGCGCATCGCTTCGCCATCTATTACCACCTTGTTTGTGATTGCTATGTCGGCGTCGCGGAGTCTATCTACAACCTCCTCTTTGCGGGTATGCTCATAGGCTCGGTATTCGCCCTGAGAGGCTATTGCCGATATGTCGCGACCGGCAATGCTGTATTCATCCAAAAAGACTATTTTCTTCATATTACTTATTGTTTGTTTAACGGTTATTACTTTTTACATTTCGCCTATAAGATCACGCACCACAACCGATGCGCATCCGATGCCGAATAGGGCCGGAATATAGGATATACTCCCCACATTCGACTTCTTGTTCTGCTCCTCGCATAGTATCATCGCTCCCTCGCGTATCGGCTCGGGGGAGAACACGGCGCGGAAGCCTCGGTTTATACCTATTTTATGTAGCCTTTTGCGGAGCATGTGAGCTAATGGACAGTGGTGGGTTTTGGATATATCCTTAATCTCCATTAGTGTAGGGTCGGTCTTGGCACCTGCCCCCATCGAGCTTACCAAGGGTATGCCACGCTCCAACGAGCCCTTTATCAGTGCGAGCTTGGGCGATAGCGTATCTATCGCATCGACTACGTAGTCGAATTTTGCACTGTCGAGCAGCGCATCCGTCTCGTCATCCTTGATAAAACGATTTACCATATGTAGCTCTATCGCGGGGTTTATGTCGCGCAGTCGCTCGGCAAGTACTTCGCACTTCTGACGACCTATGGTCGAGTGCAGGGCTACAAGTTGGCGGTTGATGTTGCTCGCCGAGACCACGTCGGCATCGGCAATGGTTATATGGCCAACGCCTGCTCTTACGATCATCTCTGCAGCATATGCCCCAACGCCACCAACACCCACAACTAATACGTGGGCGTGTTGCAGCGCGGCGAGCTTCTCTTTGCCAAGTAGTAGGTCGGTGCGTTCTAACCAATTACTCATCTTGCTTAAATAGGCTATTATAGTTTGTCATAACTCTCTGTTGCAGCTCTTCGATACTCATGTTGCGCAGTCGGGCCACCTCGTCGTAAATCTGCTCGATGGAGGGTTGTTCGCTGTCGTCGGTCTCGCAGAAGAGTAGCTGGATTGGGTATCGTTCGATCACTTGTCGAGTCTTTGACGAGCGTAGCGAACGCTCCCCAAACGAGAGGTAATAGCCTCTCTCTCTGCATCTTTCGGCCTGCTCAATGGAGCCTATAAATCCATGAAATACAACGCCTTGTATGTCGTGTTGCCGAAGTTGGCGCATTATCTCCTCGAAGCTACGTACGACGTGTAACACCACGGGTTTTGCAATACGCTCTGCCTCGCTCAGATGTCCCTCGAAGAGCTCAATTTGGGCTTGGCGATTTGCCTTGCATGCGAAGTCGAGACCCGTCTCCCCAATTATGTCGCACTCCTCGAAAGAGGGTAGTGGTAATCCCCTCTCGGCATCCCACGGATGTATCCCCGACATGGTCGGTGAAAGCACCTCGGGGCGAGGGTGATGGGTGTGAATATCGACGTAACGAAGCTTCATAAAATCGCAGTTCGACTACAAAAGTACGAAATTATCGTGCAAAACAAAAATATGAAGGCTGAAAGATTGGTCGTTTCAAAAAAAAAGTGTATCTTCGTGCGCATTTTGTAGTTGTTAGTGCAACAACTATAGAGTAATAGGACACAATTGAAAACTAAATAACTAAATTTAATTTAACAAACAGTTTTTATGTCGAAAAGCATTAAATTACGTAAAGGTCTCGACATCAAGCTGGCAGGTATCGCCGAGAAGGTTATGGAGTCTGCTCCCATGGCCAAGTCGTATGCCGTTAGTCCGCTCGATTACGAGAACATTACACCCAAGCTGTTGGTTAAGGTTGGTGATAAGGTAGAGGCAGGTAGTGCGCTGTTCTTCGATAAGAACAACCCGCGCATCCTCTTCACTTCGCCCGTCAGCGGTGTGGTTTCGGCCATCAACCGTGGCGAGAAGCGCAAGCTTCTTAGCGTAGCCGTTGAGCCCGACCAGGAGCAGGTGTACAAGTCACTGCCTAAGGTAGATGTAGCTAAGGCAGCGCGTGAGGAGATTGTTGAGATGTTGCTACAGTCGGGTCTTTGGACTCGTATCGTAGAGCGTCCCTATGGCATTATTGCCAACCCCGAGGCTAAGCCTAAGGCTATCTTTGTATCGGCCTTCGACACTGCGCCTTTGGCTCCCGACTACAATTTCATCCTCAAAGAGGACAAGGCGGCAGTTGAGGCAGGTATGGCTCTTCTCGGTCGTCTTACCGATGGTAAGGTTCACCTCTCGGCTCGCAAGGGCGACGAGGGCTTTATGTCGTCAATCAAGGGTGTTGAGTACCACACATTCTCGGGTAAGCACCCAGTAGGTAACGTGGGCGTTCAGATTCACCACATCGACCGTATCGCTAAGGGCGATATCGTGTGGACGGTAAACATCCAGGATGTGGCTATCATCGGTCGCTTCGTTATGACTGGCAAGCTCGATATGACCAAGATTATCGCTGTGGCTGGTAGCGAGGCTCAGAAGGCTTGTTACAAGCGCATCATCTCGGGCGCTTCGATCGAGTCTATCGTAGGCAAGGTGGCCTCTAACGTGCGTATCATCTCTGGCGACGTGCTCACAGGCTCGAAGAGCACTGCTGATGGCTACATCGCTATGAATGCCAATATGCTTAGCCTTATCCCCGAGGGCGACGTCTACGAGCTTCTCGGCTGG
>JAZNDK010000086.1:0-22044 GCA_045588005.1 Alistipes sp.
CAGTGAATGGATAATACTGGGGAGTTCACTCACCGAAGTATTATCCATTTGCTTTTCGAGGTTGCGTAGCAATATGCTCACCGCAAAGTATTGCCGAGCCGCCACAGCGACAATGCATTCACCGAAAGGTGAGCAAGTGGAACACTTGCCACAAGCCTCCCTTCTCAGCGTTGCGATTAAGGTGAGAGCAGAACAAACAAGTTTGTTCTGCCAAGCCGCAGCAACGAAAAGAAACGAAGTGTACTTAAAGGGAGGTTTGGAGGGAATGTAAATATGATAGGAGTTGCGAAGCAAAGCTTCGCGAGTCCGATTATCCGCAAAAACGCGACACTCGAAAAAGTGTCGCGCTTGTGCGGATAAAGGGACTCGAACCCCCACGCCTCTCGGCATCAGATCCTAAGTCTGACGTGGCTACCAATTACACCATATCCGCAGGATCTTGCCCTATGTTGGACACCTTCCGTGTCTCATTAGGCGGTGCAAAGGTAAAAAACTTTTACAATATACGCAACATCGAAGCGATTTTTATTTAATTTTTCCTATTTTTGTGCAGTATTAGATAGTTTATTATGCCCAAGACCGTAACCTTGCAGCTGTCGCCCAAGCAGGCGGCCGACGAAAAATACTACATAGCGCGTGCCGCCGAGCGTCTCGGCATACGTCAGAGCGAGATTGCGCTTGCCCGTGTGGTTAAGCGTTCGATAGATGCGCGACAGCGCATGGCTAAGGTAAACCTATCGGTCGAGATATATATCGACAAGGAGCCACAGCCTGCACCCCTACACTTCGACTATCCCGTTGTGGAGCATGGCACCGAGGTTGTCGTTGTCGGCTCGGGTCCTGCGGGACTCTTTGCCTCGTTACGACTTATCGAGCTCGGTTACAGACCTATACTCTTAGAGAGAGGTAAGTCGGTGCTCTCGCGCAAGCACGACATTGCGCAGATTAACCGTGGCGGTGATATCAATCCCGATTCGAACTACGCCTTTGGCGAGGGTGGTGCGGGTACATTCTCCGATGGTAAGCTATTTACGCGCAGTAAGAAGCGTGGCGACTACAACAAGGCGTTGCAGACCCTCGTGTGGCATGGTGCAAACCCTGCAATTCTCTACGAGGCTCACCCCCATATCGGCACGGACAAGCTGCCCCGCATCATAACCAACATATGTCGAACAATTACCGAGCATGGTGGCCGTGTGCTCTTCGAGAGTAAGGTCTCGGGCTTTGTCATCAAAGATGGGCGCATCACAGGTGTCAAGGTTGGCGACGATACGGTCGAGGGTGCAGCGGTGGTATTGGCAACAGGACACTCCGCTCGTGATATATACGAGCTGCTCTGCGCCTCGGGGGTAGCTGTCGAGGCCAAGCCTTTTGCTATGGGTGTGCGTATCGAGCATCCGCAACGTCTGATTGACTCTATACAGTATCATCGTGACGAGAGGGGCGAGTGGCTGCCTGCTGCGAGCTACTCGTTGGTAAGTCAGGAGGCGGGTCGCGGTGTATATTCATTCTGCATGTGCCCGGGAGGGTTTATCGTTCCTGCCATGACAAGCAAGCAGCAGCTGGTTGTCAATGGCATGTCGCCGAGTGGCCGTAACTCGGCCTTTGCCAACTCGGGTCTTGTTACCGAGGTACGCTTGGAGGATTTTGCCCACCTCAGAGAGCAGTGGGGCGAGCTTGCAGGATTGCGCTATCAGCAGCTCTTCGAGGAGTTGGCCCGCGAGAATAGTGGCGAGCGTCAGGTAGCTCCTGCGCAGCGTGTATCGGACTTTGTTGCAGGGCGTGAGTCGCGCTCGTTGCCCCGCACATCCTATATTCCGGGTCTTACACCCTCGCGTTTGGATAGGTGGATGCCTGAGGTTATCTCGGAGCGCCTGCGCAGCGGTATTGCGACCTTTGGTCGTAAGATGAAAGGTTTTGTTACCGACGAGGCTGTTGTTGTGGGTGTGGAGTCGCGCACCTCGACACCTGTGCGTATTCCTCGCGATAGCGAGACATTGATGCATGTCGATATCGAAGGTCTCTTCCCCGCCGGCGAGGGTGCCGGCTATGCAGGAGGTATCATCTCGGCAGCGTTGGATGGCGAGCGTGTTGCCGATGCTGTTGCTCGCTACTGCAAGGCCCACAACTTTTAACGAGGGGTCGCCATGTCGCATCTGCTTGTCGTTATCACCCTTTTAGCATACCTAACGCTTCTCTTCGCTGTTTCGAGGCGCGTGTCGCGTCGTGCCGAGGGTTCGATATTCTTTACCGGTGGTCGTACTACGCCGCGGCTTGTTGCGGCTATCGCCATGGTGGGTGCTGCAATGTGGGGCGTAACATATATCTCAGTCCCCGGCTCGGTGCTTGCCGACGGCTACTCCTATCTGCAAACTACGGCAGGTTTCTTTGTCGGATACATCGTTATAGCCTTTATCCTTGTGCCTCTGTACTATCGTCTTGGCGTGGTGTCGCTATACGAATATCTGGACCACCGCTTTGGTGTTGTGGCCCATAGTACGGGTGCTTGGTTCTTCTTTGTGTCGAAGATTATCTCAGCCTCGCTACGCGCCTATGTTGTATGTGTGGTGTTGCAGAGCCTGCTTTTCGATGCATATAACGTTCCTTTTGCTCTCAATGTCCTTATTATGGTCGCCGTTGTGTGGCTCTATACCCGTCGGGGTGGGGTACGTACGGTGGTGTGGGTCGAGATGCTCAAAACGATAGTTATGGTGGGTAGTGTGGTTGCCTGTGTGCTCTTTGTTGTGAGGGCTCTCGGCATGTCGCCACGTGAGGCTGTGGCTGCTATCTCGGAGCATGATACCTCGCGTCTGCTCTTCTTTGACTCGCCGCTGGATAGGCGTTACTTCTGGAAGCAGTTTGTGGCGGGTATATTCCTTGTTGTCGCCATGACGGGCTTGGATCAGGATATGATGCAGACGGTGCTCTCGTGCCGC
This sequence comes from Alistipes sp., assembly GCA_045588005.1. Taxonomy (GTDB): domain Bacteria; phylum Bacteroidota; class Bacteroidia; order Bacteroidales; family Rikenellaceae; genus Alistipes. The sequence goes on from JAZNDK010000086.1 coordinate 2,937, forward strand.
AACCGACGTGATGCGCAGCGCAGCATGCTGCTATCTATCGCTGTGCAGGTCGTCGTCATAGCTCTCTTTCTAATGCTTGGCACGCTCTTCTACATCTATTCGGAGCGTATTGGTCTTACCCCTACCGATGGGGCTATGCCACTTGTCGATGCCTCGGGCGATATAGTCGTGGCGCGTGGTGACGATCTCTTTGGTTTTGTGGCTACGTCGAGCGGACTGCCTATGGCTGTGGGCGTGCTCTTCCTGCTCGGCCTTGCAGCCTCGACATATTCGGCTGCCGGCTCTGCGCTTACCGCCCTTACAACATCGTTTACGCTCGACATCCTCGGGGGTGCAAGCCAAGATGAGGCCTCGCTCGGGAGGCTTCGTCGTAGGGTACACTTGGCTTTGGCGATCGTTATATGGGTGCTTATTGTTCTCTTTGAGCAGTGGAGCTCGAAGGGGGTTATAGCCCTTGTATTCACCATGGCGAGTTACACCTATGGCCCCCTACTCGGTATGTTTATTTTTGGCCTTATCACGCGTCGTAGGGTGAGTAATCGAACTTTACCCCTAATAGCGATTCTTGCGCCTACGCTCAGCTATATTGTAGCCTCAAATTCGGAGGCGTGGTTCTGCGGTTATACCTTTAGCTACGAGGTAATCATTCTCAATGCCTCGATTATGCTCCTCGGCATGATGCTCACTTCGCGGCGAGCGAACGAGACCCTTAGATAAAGTAGTGTGGGGTATCCGGCAAATATGCCGAATACTCCACTTCAAAAGTATTACCACTTGCTCTTTAATTAACGGTAGGCGTTGTTAGTAAGTTGCTCTATGGTGTAGCTCCCATAGACAATGGTGTAGCCATCGCCACCGGCACAATGTGTAGCCTCCTCCCAAAGGATACCAATCTTATCGTCGGCCTGATAAGCCATGGTCGAGTATGCCGAGTCGAGTGTCGTAAGCTGCTTAACGCCCTCCCAATTTGCGGCAACGAGCTCGGTTGTGATATACTTGCTATCGTCATCCAGGCCCTTATAGTAGATGCCTACATTGCTACGACCAGGCCCGAGAGGCACGGTTTGAAGCAGGAGTTTCATCCTCTTGCCGTCGCTTTGGCGAGTAGCCTGAAGAATCATAACCTCACCATTTGTCGAATTATCCTTGGCTGTTACGCCATTGTTTATTGCTCCCGAGAAGCTCTGTGTTAGCCACTTACCTGTAGCGGATGTTGCGTCGTCAAACACGTAGATATTGTAAAAACGGCCGCCGTTTGTACGCGAACTAATGAGCAACGAGCCATTGGGAAGCTCCTCGACCTTAGCCTCGTCGGCAGTGGTTATGGCTGCTCGATTTGTGCCACCAAGCACGCTCCAACTACCTCCGAAGTCGTCGGAGTAGAGCACGAAGTTTTTGTAGTTGGTATAGTTGTCGTTTACATCGCGTACAAGCACCGAGCAGTATAGGCGATAGTAGTTATCGACCTTGACGCTGCGACTCTGTAATATACGACCCGAAGCTACGAACATCGACTTTACAGGGCCATAGGGGCTATTATCGAAGAGTGAGTATATGCTCTCGGCAATATCCTCGGGCTCGCTCCACGAAACACCGCCATCGTCGCTATAGAAGCGAGCGATACACTGATGACGGCTGCGTGTGCCCTGTTGGAACGAGACATTACCTGCACAGCTAAGCATCAGCAGACGGCCACTATGGCGGTCGGCAACAATGCACGGATCTCCATAGCCTACGTTCATGAAGTCCTCGGATGCAGCTCCCTTACCCTCGATAATGGTTGTTACGCCATCCCACGATGCTCCATTATCGTGGCTACGGCGCGAGCGGAGGTCGATACGACCATTCTCTACAACTCCAATATCCTTGAAGCTATGACGATAATCGGCAACGCAGATAATCGTACCATCGGGCATTACGGCGATTGCCGGAATACGATACGGTATATCAGCCGTAGATGGTGTCTCGAAGACCTCGAAACGGTGCGGAGCAGTGCCCTGCTCGATAGATAATTTAGCGAAACTCTTGTCGTCGTAATAGAGGGATATTTGCGCCCTGCGATTCTCGTTGCTGCCATTAGACATAACGCTGAATGATAGGGTGTTATCGCTAAGCTCAACATTTTCTATCCAACTCTCGTTGCTATCCACAGTAAGGGTTTCGCCATCTTTAAGACCACTAACCTCATAGCCAACCGAAAAATCGCCTCCCTCCTCGTTTACGTCATAAATGTCTGTCGAGAGCTTTATATTAACCCTCTCTTCGTCGTTTTGCGGTTGGTGCTTATCGCATCCTGTTGCTATCGTTGTAATAGAGGCAAGTGCGATTGTAAGTAGCAGTGATAATTTTCTCATAATACGCTGTTTTTAATCTATTTACGATAGGTGTAGTATGCTCCGGCCTGACATGTGGGCATAAGCACAATATCGTTTACGTTCATGTGTGCCGGCAGAGAGAGCATCCATGCTATAGCCTCGGCAATATCCTCGCCCTGCAACGCTTCGACACCCTTATAGACACCCGCAGCACGCTCCTTATCGCCGTGGAAGCGCACCTCCGAGAATTCGGTCTCGACCATACCCGGGCGCACCTCGCCAACCTTGATGCCTGCGCTGAGCAGGTCGGCACGCATCGCCTGAGAGATAGCGTGTACGGCGTGCTTCGAGGCGCAATAGACAGCTCCATTCTCGTAGGGCTCGGTTCCGGCTATCGAGCCGATATTGATGATATGACCTCCGAGACCCGCCTCGACCATAGCGTGGCTGATAATCTTGGTAACATAGAGTAGGCCTTTGACATTTGTATCGATCATAGCATCCCAATCGGCAGAGTCGCCACGGTCGATATGTTCCAAGCCGGCGGCAAGACCTGCGTTGTTTACCAATATATCGACACGACCGAGGGGTGTGAGGTGTTCGATACACTCCGCTTCGGAGCGAACGTCGAAGTTGAGCACTACACACTTCGCTCCGCGGGCCTCGACCTCGCTTTTGAGAAGTTCGAGTCTGTCGCGGCGGCGGCCTGTGATGATAATCTCGGTATTAGGCTCGGCAAGACGCAGTGCTGTAGCGCGGCCTATGCCAGATGTTGCTCCTGTAATAAGTATTCGTTTCATGGTTTGTATATATTAAAGTTTTAGGTCTAAGCACGATAATTTTCATATAACACGACAAATGTACAAAAAAAGGAGGAGCACAACAAACAAAAAGAGGTAATTTACTGTCAAATTACCTCTTAATAACCTTAACCTATGAACAAATCCCATCCTTTAATAATATCATCCATATCGGCTTTAACGCCATTTTCGATCTCCGACATAGCTGCAACAATAGGTATCATATCCCTCTCGGAGTGGGTATCGAGCCTCTCGTCGGGGGCTATACCCGAGTTACGTGAAACAAAGCGTATGTACCCTTCGGTGAAGTTCTCCTCGGGTGGAGCGTAGCGGTTGAGCATCTGACGAATGGTGGTGAGACCGTAGCGGCGGCGATACGTATCCAAGAGTACAAAGATGGCGCGGTAGCCGTAGGCCATCGTCGAGAACTCCTTGAACTCGGTATCGTGGCTCGGGGTGACCTCGCCTAAGTAGCGGACAGACGAGCGACGTATATTTCCAGGGTTGCGGTTTCTAAGACCTCTACTCATCATCGACCTCCTCTCCTATGCGACGTTTAACCCAGCGGCCGAGCCACTCGAAAAGAGGCGAGCGACTTATGGTAGCAGCATTTTCGAGGAACGACCATAGCTCCACTCCACAGACAAAGCCTGTGAAGAGATTGGCTAAGTGGAGATGCATGAAGTCGAGCAGGTAGTTATCCATAAGCCACATCATAACTATCGATATGGCGACAAAGCCGGCTTTAGCCACTGTGCGCCATGCACGGCGGCTCTCGAACCACCACTCGCGGCCCTCGCGGTGTGCTACGGTGCGCGAGGCGGCAATGCCCGTAACAAAGTCGATGGCAATGAAGAGGGTAGCTACGCCAACAAGTGTGGTGACGGGACATAGCACCGCAGCAAGGGCTGCTACCGTGCCACTAAAATATCTGTACAATATCTCCATAGATCATGCATCGATTTAGGGGGTTATCTTCGGGGTTGTACTGCTCGAAGATATCACTGTTGTTGTTCAAATAGTCGCTTAGGCGACGGCGTAGAGCATCGGCCTTTTCGCGCAGGACGGTGCGGCTGAATGCGACACGCTCGTTGGCCGCTGTGCTTATTGCGTCGCCACGGCAGGTCGAGCAGCGAAGGTCGATAAGAGGCTCGATAAGCGAGCGCACATAGGCGGCTACGGTAGGAGCAACATACTCGTCATGTAAATCGCGATGATACCCATCGATAAGAGCCTCTTGAAGCTCTATGCCGAGAATGGGTGTCAAAAAACGGGTCTGTGCCTCGATAATGTCGGTTTCGGTGATTATTGCAGGGGTATAACCCTCCTGCTCCGAGAAGGCCAAGCGATAGGCCTCCTCGGGAGTGATAAGAGTTCTCATGGCGGTAACTAATCGATTGAGCGTATGTTATACTTGGTAATCTCGGCCAATAGTCGCTGCTGGTCGGGGTCGTTCTCGTCGTATTCCAAGCCATCGGCCTTGCGTGCCTCCCATACGCGCATATAAATAGGCTTAGAGCGCGAGGGTGGTCGGTTGATGATGTCGAGCGACGAGGCGTCGATATGCAGTACCGTGCGGATGATGTCGCGTATGGGCTCGAGGAGTTGCTCCTGCTCCGAGAGAATAACGGTGTTGAGAGCAACCTCGTACTCGTGGAGTATTCTCTCGGTTGAGAATCCCGACGAGTAGTCCAAGCCGCTCAGCGAGCGGAACCACGAGTGGGCGATTACCAAATCCGACTCGGCCTGAGTGTGTAGCGTATGCCAATCGCCATCGGCGGTGGCGTCGATAGGGATAAATCGCGAGTTGTCGCCATCGCTCTTGTCGCGCAGAACGAAGAGTACCTGACCCGGATTTCCCGAGAACTTCTCCTCGGCAAGGCGTACCAAGCGGTCGGCTTCGCTCTCGCTGTCGATAGCACCATCGAGCATCATTACACCCGATAGCTGGAACGAGTTGTCGATACGCGATATATTCCAGCGGTCGGTCTTGTAGAGTATGGCTGCTGCGTCGAGGCCGGCGATGTAGGGGGCTACGCCGTAGTGCGAAAAGAGTGGCTCATAATCCTTGTAGTGGACTATGGTTCGAAGCGTGCCATCCTCCTGGCTCTCGAAGAGCGGGTATAGAGGTAATGTGCGAGCCTCCGTAGAGCGGAAGGCTTGCCAATCGTGATGTAAAACGACATGCTCCATATCGCGGGCAAGACGGCAGCTCGAGGCGTCGATGTGGTAGAGCGAGAGAAACGAATGGCTCGAATCGGTTACTACCTCCATAAAGGCGTTGCCAAACATCGCCTCATCCAGTGCAAGACGGGCAATGACGCTGCGTAGGCTCTCCCCCGAGCCGTTAGCCCTCTGCACCAAACTACCTAACAGCGGAGAGTTTTCGTTGTGGGTCAGCCCCTTGCCGGCGATATAGTCGGCCTTATCGTTGATGATACGTCGATGCGCTACCGAACGTCGTGCGAGTAGCGATAGGGCGTATGGGAGCATATTATCATCTCCCCATCGCCATATCTTATCGCTTGTGCCCGCAGCCGACGTTGGGCCCAAAAGGGGCTCAACGCGGTTTTCGGTGGCAGCTATGCGGGTTGCAATTTTATGTTCAGACATAGCAGATGCTCTTTTGTTAGACGTTACTCAAACGTTGCCATCGACGCGAGGTTCTCATCCATAATCTCGCAGCCTACCATGAAGACAGCCCTCTGGCGGTTCTCCATCTCGTCGGGGTTGTACCACATTCTAACCTCCGAGCCCGGGTAGTCGGCAGTATTTACGGCCATCACGAGGTTGCGGCGGTCGGTGAGCAGACAGTGTGTCGAGCTTCCTGTCGTATTAAGCGGCATATACTGAGTCACACCCATATCGATAATTTTGATGCCGTGGTAGCTGAGCTCGCGGCGACCCGACACGATGTCGGTATATGCTCCGTCGGTACCCATCTTATCGAGGTAGAGTTCGTAGAGCTCATAGAGATCCGACGTCACGAAGTAGGCGAGGTTGCCTTCGGCTTTGAGAGCCTTTAACTCCGGCGATGCCTCCTTCCACACACTATTGAATACCGATGTGATGTTATCCTCGGAGATTGTCGCAGCAGTGAAATCGGCAGTGGGGATAGCTCCCAACATGCTATACTTGCTTGCAAGGGTCAGGAAACCGTCAAACTTGTTGTACTTGTCTCCATTAAGGTCGCCCACCCACATCATCACTCGCAGGCTCTCGGCAATGGCGGCACGGAAGAGCTCGGTCTCGGCCTGCTCAAGCTCTGTGCCCGACAGGTCATCCATGTTTACATCCGAGCGACAAGCGATAAGCTCATATACCTGCTGGAAGTAGTCCGACGCAGAGAAGCCTACCTCGGCCTTAATCTTCATCATTCTGATAGTCTTCTGCTTGCGTATTGCCGAGTCGCCGCCTGTCCAGCCCGAAGAGTATTGCTGAAGGATGTCCGACTGAGGACTCCATAGGGGTACTGTAGTAGGTACAGGCATGTTGTAGAGAAGACGAATACCGAGCTGCTCGGCACTCTCGCCCGAGAACATAGGGCGGAAGAAGATGGTTTCAAGGTCGCGACCCAAATAGAGCTTAGGATTTTCAATAAGTCCCATAATAATAAAGTTTTAGATGTTAATAAAAGGTTGAAATAGATTAGTTTGTCACATTGGACTAAACGACAATTTAGCGTAGGCGCATCGAGCGGGCATCTTTGGCGTAGGCTTCAAGACGCGGGTTGGTGTATGGCTCGACAGGAGAGGGGTCCTCCACGCTTTTTAGCGTCGAAGAGGTGGGCGCAACACCACGCTGAGCCTCTTCGAAGGCTACCGTAGAGCTTGTGGCGAGGTTCTCGGGGATGTTGTCGCGAGAGATGAAGTTGATGTCGTCGGCCACGTCGGGAGCCTCGCCCTCCTTATGCTCGATGCCTATGGCTCGAAGCAGAGCCTTGACTCCCTTTTTAGCGACCTCCGCAGCCTTTGATGTCTCGCCCTCGGGCTGGGTGGCAGGCTCTTCGATGATTCTATCAACCAAGCCCTCGGCTATCGCCTCAGCTGGCGACAGCCATCTGCCTCGACCCCCATTTTCGGCCATTAGTAAGGCTACCTCTCCGATGTCGCGACCCGAGCGTGAGGCGTATATCTCGGCAAGACGCTCGTCGGTCTGTTTAAGCATCTCTACCTCGGCTTGTAGCTCTTCGGCGTTTCCCTCGGTCGAGCACAGCGAGTTGTGGATTAGGTAGAGCGACGATGATGCTATCTCGCGACACCCCTCCGATGCGGCTTGTGCAACGATGGTGGCTGCCGAGGCTGTGTAGCCGTAGCAGCGTGTGGTGATGTGTGCCCCTGTGCTGCGCAGTGCTTCGTAGATGAGCAGCGCGTCGTTTACATCGCCACCCGTGGAGCGTATGTTTACCACGATGTGGGCATTCTTGATATCCTCGATGTGAGATACGCTCTCGCGGAATCGCTCATAGGTGGCGATGCGGCTCTCGGGGTTCTCGAATTGCCACTGCTCCGATAGGCCTATTGTACCCTCAATATCGATTGTGGTGCAGTCGGCCTCGTTTCTGATTTTGATTGTCTGGTTCATCTCTTTTTTTCTCTTTTTCTGGTTGTCTATTTCGTAGATTGTGCCTCGCACCTTCTCGTAGGAGCATGAGAAGTGGTCGGCGGCGAGAGCCATAGCGTGGCAGCGGCCACAAAACCGGCCGGTGTGCTCTTCGACGTAGCGGTGTATTGCTCTCTTCTCGCACTTACGCAAATCTATAAGGTCGTTGTCGAGGAGGCGGCCAACGAGGCGTTCGTATCGACGTGAGGGGCGTGGCCGACGGAATGTTGCCGTCTGCCTAACTCTATGGTTCATCATTAGTTAGATAGATTTTAAGTTGTTAATCAATCGTCGAGTAGCTGCTTGAAACGGCATATGGCCACCATGCTCTCGATGTCGTACTCTTCGATGCTGTCTAAGCGGAAGAGAGAGGTGTTGCCTCCGACACTTAGTCGGAAACGTGAGCGTAGCGTTGCCCCTTCGTGTTCGGGGTCAAAGAGGGCCATGTATTCGCTCGGGCAGATATATATTTGACAGGTGAGCGTGCCTCGTGTTGCATTCTCGTTGAGCTCACGATCGTAGTAGCGGTGTAGTCCCGAACAGCCGTCGCGATCCTCGAAGCAGAGCGTCTGTTTTACGCTCTCGCTATGAAACGCAGCCAGAGGGTAGCCATTGTAGCCTGAGGGTGAGCCCCACATCTGGCCATAGGGCAGCGTGGCTATGCCGTGGTATAGCACTATGCGGGGCTCGAACTCTTCGCCCTCAGCTATCGCATCGCGGTCGCCAATGGTCAGCACCTCGGCCGAGGGTGCTGTCCCCGATACGCCGGTTAGAGATACTGTGGGGCTGAAGAGAGGGTTGAGGCGGCTCTCGACACCATGCTTTGCACCATAGCTCTTGACGTGGAGGCTCCATCTTCCTAACTCGCCACTCGAACCCTTTGTTCGTGACGACACTCCATCTGCGCTCTGGTATCCGAGGGTGTTGTGCTCGAAGATGTCGATCACCCCCTCCTGCATGCGGTACTCTTCGGAGAGCTGCCGCTCCTGCCAATCGACAATCTCGCCATTGAAGAAGTCGTCGTAGGGCTCCACGTATAGTTGTTTTGTGGGGCGGTGCGAGTATATTCTCAGGTTGAACATGTGGGCAATAGCCTCCAAAAGCTCCATCTGCGAGATGTCGATGTTGGCTACATCCTCGAACTCGATGTGCTCTCCATAGCCGGGTGCTCCGCTAAAAACGGGCGTTACACTGCATCCTGCCGCAAGAGTCAGACTCTGTTCGGGGTCGGCTCCTGCGAAGAAGATGTTGTTGAAGAGCATTGGCGACGATGGAGTGTATGTGTTAAAGGGTGTGCGTATGGTTATCTCGACATCGCGCTCTCCCTCGCCTGTTACATGGCCATCGTATAGAGCCCAATCGCCTGTAAAGAGGTGTGCATTGACATCTCCATCGTTTAGCTCGTAGAGCTTTACCTTCATAGGCTCCTCCGAGGATAGGGTCACAGGATATATAGGGCCTCGCACCTCGCCAAACCCCGTCAGAAAATACCTGTTATTAGGGTTGTAGTCGAAGATGAAGATGTTGTATTGCTGGTTGCCTAACGCCTCGTTGCGGTGGTCTATATATGTGTTTTGCAGCTCTACGGTTGCCTCGCAGTTCTCCGAGATGTGTATGGTATCGAAGCCGCGCAGGCGGTGTGACGATACGATACGGAAATCGGTAGTGTAGCGCAGATGGATGTCAAATGCGACGCTTATCTCGCGACGAGGTGTGAATTTAGGTCGCCCATCCTCGAAGGTAAAACATCCCCCTTTGGAGTAGGCACTGCTCATCACATTGCCGTTCTCGTCGATAGTCATAGGGTTTACCGTATCGACTATCGCCCCTATGTTCGAGCCAAATACCGGTTCCCAAACACTCACTCGGCCATCCTCGCCCGCCTTAGCGGTTGTTGTCTTCGAGCGCAATGCCTTGAAGTCCATGTTGCTCTTAGCTAATTGGGTGTTCAAGGTGTGGTAGGCTCCGCTTATCATCAGTTTGTCGGCTATCTCCGAGTTTAGAAATTTGCTGCGGAGCGTATAGCCATTTGCCGATAGTATCTCGTTAAGTAGAGCCTTAACCGAGATAAAGGGGTGGTAGTCTTGTGTCATCCATGTTCTCTGCGGTGTGTAGAGTCCCGTGGCCTCGGGCTCGGGGTAGCTGTCGCGTTTGAGTGGCAACATGCGCACTATGCTGTCGTCGCTCCACGACTCCTCGATACCCCGAAACGAGAGGATGTTCGAGGCTTTCAGTGCCGTGCGGTTTAGCCGCTTGACAGCTGCTGTGTCTGCCCATTCGGCACCTCCCGAGTGTATCGTAATGAGGTATATCAACCCCTCCTTTGTCTGCTCCACACCGTTAAGTGTCACAACACCTTCGTATATGCATATGCCACCAGCTTCGAGCCTTGCGGTGTGGTAGCTGTCGTTGAACATCTCGTTGCGATGCAGGTCGGCAGCATGGCCCATAAGGGTATCGGTCTCGGGTGTCGAGACTACGCCGAGCGATAGTATCGAACCCTCGCGCCACCCGTTAGACTTCGTTAGTTTCGACGAGTTGTAGGTTGGCAGGGAGAGCCTTTTGTCGGCAATCGGAAGGGTTACACCATCGATTTTAAGCGTTAGCATAGCTCACCTCCTCTCCCGCTCTTACGGATGTCGATGCTTAGCTGACGCATAGCTCCATGGCTGTCGAATCGGAGCTCGCGCGTTGTCAGCTCTACGGGCTCGACACTCTCGCCGTTTAGCTCGAAGACTACGGGCGAGAAGATAATCTCGGCGATACGATTCATCTCCTCTTCTACCTCTATGGCAGATGTTAGACGGTAGTGTTGTTCGGTTTGGCAGACGTCCAACGGGTAACCACTCGTGCCTATTGCTTTGCTACATTTGGCAATGTAGCTTGTGCGCATGCTTCTCGGGAAGGTGTAACACTCCACACCTCCAAGTCGGTTGTACCACATGAGTCTGTGTGCAGAGAGATCGCGTTTTACCACACAATATGTTGTGCGTTGCAGACCTCCATTATCGCTATATATTGTTACCACGATGCGCTCGGTGTCGCTCGACATCTCGGCTGTGGGCACAACAATCTCTATCGGGTTGCCGTAGGTATGTTGTGATAGCTCCTGACTGCCAAGGTGCATACGCGAGGAGTATGCATCGACAGTGACTCTGATATTCTCTTTGGCGAAGACTGTAAGGCGTATTTGCTCGCCGAGCGAGATGACCTGTGGGGTAGCAATGAGCGATAGTACCCTCTCTTTATTGCAGTCGAGCGTTGTGCGGAAGAAGGTGCGTTGCTCCGATGCATAGCCATTCGCCAACACGCCGATATTACGCGCAGCCGGTGAGATGTATGCCATAAGCGAGCCACTCTCTCGTATCTCCAAATTCTTGGTTGAGCGAAGATATGGAGCGATGTTTACGCTCGCTGTTGTCACGTTGTATAGTCGGCAGCGACCCAACGAAATGTTATTGTCAATATCTCGAATATCGACTACGAGGTTTGTCGGGGTATCCACCTCGCTATCTATGGAGTAGATAAGTTCGTCGCTCCATGGAGAGCCGTTGTCGGGGATTGATGTAAATTTCATAATTAAATTATTTGATATTAAAAACAGAGCGTGTTTATCTCCTGTCGGCCCTCTGCGCGAGCTCCATTTACAGGAGTGTTGCAGAGTGTCGATAAAATTGTTTATAACCTTTTTACAACATTTATTTATAAAGATATTATGTTATAAATAAGCGTATTAAAAATGTTAATAATTGCTAAAACTTAGTGTTGAAAGTGTTAATATTGTTAAATTTTGACGTTGTGTTTATCACCGTTTCGTGGTACAAATATAGTACATCAACAAGGCCTTGTCAAGACTTTGTGTTAAAAAATTTATATAAAAATTTTAGAAAACAATCAAATTGTTTAACAATCAAAGGGTTATGAGTATATCTTTTTTTGAAAAAAAAGCGTTATATTTGCGCGGTATAAAAAATTGAAGGAGAATAAATGGCAGATAATTCAATATTGATGCGCCTCGACGGTCTTCGTTTGAAGTACGAGGAGATTGGTCAAAAGCTCACCGATCCCGAGGTGATAGCCGATGTAAAACAGTTTGTGCAGCTCACCAAGGAGTACAAAGAGCTCGAGCCTATCATCGAGACCTCGGAGCGTTTCCGCACGGCCATAGCCAACCTCGCCGAGGCGAAGGATGTTTTGGCTAACGAGAAAGACGAGGAGTTCCGTGAGATTGCACGCGAGGAGATCGCCTCACTCGAACCCGCTATCGAGAAGATGGAGGAGGAGATTAAGTTGCTGCTCATCCCCAAGGATCCGCAGGATGATAAGAACGCCATTGTTGAGATTCGTGGCGGTACGGGTGGTGACGAGGCGGCAATTTTTGCCGGCGACTTGTTGCGCATGTACACCAAATATATCGAGTCGAAGGGTTGGCGTTACGAGATTACCTCTTCGTCGGAGGGTGCTGTGGGTGGCTTCAAGGAGGTCGTGCTCAAGGTTACGGGACAGAGTGTCTATGGCACGCTCAAATACGAGTCGGGTGTTCACCGTGTGCAGCGTGTGCCCCAGACCGAGACTCAGGGTCGTGTTCACACCTCGGCAGCCTCGGTAGCCGTGCTTCCCGAGGCCGGGGAGTTCGATATCGAGATTTCGATGAACGACATCCGCAAGGATATCTTCTGTGCTTCGGGCCCGGGAGGTCAGTCGGTAAATACTACATATTCGGCAATTCGCCTCACCCACATCCCCACAGGTATAGTCGTGCAGTGTCAGGACCAGAAGTCGCAGCTCAAAAACTTCGATAAGGCCTTTGAGGAGCTGCGTACCCGAGTATTTAACTTGGAGTACTCGAAGTATCTCGTCGAGATAGCCTCGAAGCGAAAGACGATGGTATCTACGGGCGATCGTTCGGCAAAGATTCGAACATACAACTATCCGCAGGGCCGAATTACGGATCACCGTATAAACTATACAATTTACAACCTCTCGGCATTTATGGATGGTGATATCCAGGATGTTATCGACCAGCTTATTGTTGCCGAGAATGCAGAACGACTCAAAGAGAGCGAGTTGTAGGCCGTCAAAAGTTTGAGTTAGGGGGCGGATGCAAATTCCCCAACAGGTAAATAAAGGGCTGTCTCAACGAACTGTTGGACAGCCCATATTTTTTTGAAGAAAATGTGTAGAGTACTTTTCGCGATAGCCACTCTTTTTGTATGTTGTGGCACACTCTCGGCGCAGAAGCCCATGTATGTTGTAAATGGGGTTGTTGCCGAGAGCATCGATCATATTCCGCACGAGGATATCGAGAGTATCGATGTGCTACCGGCCGACGAGCAGACCATCGCCTGCTGGGGCGAGGCTGCTGGCGAGGGTGTCATCCTTGTACGTCTGCGCTACGACACTCCGGCACGCTTCTCGGCCGAGGGTTTTGATAACTTTACCGACTATCTTGCAAGCAGAGTCAAGTGGAGCGAGCAGATGGGCGTGGCGCGTATCTCGCTTCGTTTGGCGGTAGGTGTCGATGGTCGAGCACGTGTTACAGAGGTGTTGCAGGCTACATCGCGGCAACTGTTGCGTCGTGTCGAGCGAGCCATCGAGGAGTCTCCGTTGTGGAGCGCGGCTATGCGTGATGGCAAGGCTATGGAGACTATCCATCTGGTGAACCTACAACTGCCGTTGGGCGAGGAGATGCCCGTGGAACAGGCGGTAATAATTTTGTAATCACAAGGCTTTACTACAACAATGAATATCGAGGCTCTCGACATACCGACAACACGCGATAGCTCGCTCACGCTCTTCGACCTTCAACGCATCGTGCGTTCGACGCTCGAAGCACGCTTTGTCGAGCCTATTTGGATTAGTGCCGAGGTCTCTGAGCTCAAACTCAACCGTTCGGGACACTGTTATCTCAACCTTGTTGAGAAGGGTAGCAGCGATGGTGCACCGCGTGCCGAGGCGCGTGCCGTCATTTGGAAGTCGGCCTACGGAGCTCTTGTGTCACGCTTCTATGAGGCTACGGGCGATGAGCTACACGCCGGTCTGAGGCTTCTTATGCGTGTGGTTGTCACCTACCACGAGGTATATGGCTTCTCGTTGCAGATTGTCGATATAGACCCCGCCTATACGCTTGGCGAGGTGGAGCGTCGTCGTCGCGAGACTATTGCCCGTCTGCAAGAGGATGGTGTGTGGGATATGAATCGCGAGACGGAGCTACCGCGCCCGCTACGACGCCTTGCTCTGGTGTCGAGTGCTACGGCTGCTGGATACCGCGACTTTGTCCGACAGCTTGGAGCGTCGCCCTATCAGTTTAGTGTCACGCTCTACGAGGCGTTGATGCAGGGCGAGATGGCCGAGGATAGCATTGTTGCGGCTCTGCATGCTATTGCCGATAGATGGGATGATTTCGATGTAGTAGTCATCATCCGTGGTGGTGGCTCGACAAGCGACTTGGCTCTCTTCGACTCCTATCGTATCGCTTCGCATGTGGCTCAATTCCCGATAGCGGTATTCACAGGTATAGGCCACGATAAGGATGTGAGTGTTACCGATATGGTGGCACACACATCGTGCAAGACACCTACGGCCGTAGCCTCACATATTGTCGAGTTGCTCGATGGCGAGGTGGCGATGTTGGAGGATTACGCCCTTATGATTCGCGATGTTGTGAGCTCGCGTATCGCCACCGAGCGATTAAACGTCGAGAGGTATCTCGCCGAGCTGTCGCGAGCAGCAATAGTGCTGCTCAACAGCCAAGCTCACGCACTTGACCGCTCGGAGGAGAGCATTGCCGATAGTGCTCGAACACTGTTGCATGGTGCTAAGCAAAGGCTTACGGAGTGTGAGGTTGCCGTCGAGGGTTTCTCTCCCGAGCGACTTCTTGGCTTGGGCCTTGCGGTGATGCGTCTTGGAGGTCGTGTGGTGCGTGGTGTCGATGATGTGGAGTGTGGCGAGAGTGTTTCGGTAGAGCTTTGTGATGGAGTTGTTGAGAGTGTTGTGAAGAGCAAGAAAAAACGAGTATAACTATGGCAAAGAGAGAGTTATCATACACCGAGGCGATTGCCGAGGTGGAGCAGATTTTGGCGCGTATGCGCTCTGCGGATATGAGTATCGACGAGCTCTCGGGTGCGGTACGTCGTGCCACGGAGCTTATCGGCAAGTGTCGCAAGCAGCTAACCATGGCCGAGAAGGAGGTCGAGCGACTTATTAACCCCGAAAAGGAGGCGTAATGAGGAGGCTTGTACGCTGGGTGCTGAACCATATTCCGCGCAGCGTGTTGCAGCGACTATCTCGCTTGGTGACACCGCTCTTGGCTCTTGCATATGTAGGCCGAGGTCGTCGTTGTCCGCTCTGTGGGGGCAGCTTTCGTCGCTTTATGCCTTATGGTTATGTCCGTTCGCGCGAGGAGGCTATGTGTCCACGCTGCCTTGCTTTGGAGCGTCACCGTATGATATGGCTCTGGATCGAGCGCGAGACCGACCTCTTAACCTCGCTCCCCGAGCTTCTGCATATCGCTCCTGAGGACTCTTTGCGACGACGTTTCCGCAGGGTTTATGGAGCCTCTGGGAGGTATAAAACGGCAGATTTGGAGTCACCCTTGGCCGATATGCATTTCGATGTGCAACAAATACCTCTCGCTGAGAGTTCGATAGATGTAGTGATATGTAACCATCTGTTTGAGCATGTCGAGGATGACGCCTTGGCTATGCGCGAGTTGTGGCGTATCATGCGCCCGGGAGGATGGGGCATAATGCTTGTGCCCGAGGATAGGTCGAGAGCCGTAACCTTCGAGGATGACACCATCACCGATGCAGAGGAGCGCACGCGACTCTTCGGGCAGTATGACCATCGCAGAGTATATGGACGCGACTACGACGAGCGTCTGCGTGCCGCGGGCTTCGAGGTGGAGCGTATCGACTACGAGTCGATGCTTAGTGTTGAGGAGAGGGCGATGTATCGAGTTGGAGGTGATAACCTCGTTATTGTGCGTAAGTCTAAGTGTTTAATTGATTGATGATTATGACAGGTAGTCAGGTTTTGGATAGATATGGCGATTTCCGCAACCATGTGGCCGCGAACTTCTCGACAACGACTGTCGAGATGGTCGATAAGGCTCTTCTCTTTGCTGGGGAGCGGTTGGCCGACCTGTGCAGGTATGACTCCTCGCCCATGCTCGACCACGCTGTTGCTGTGGCGCGTATAGTTGTCGAGGAGGTGGGTTTGGGCCGTAACTCTACTGTTGCATCCATTCTGCACGATGTGGTGCGTATAGCTCTGCAAGAGGGGAGTGAGGGCGTCGAGGAGCTCACCGCGCTCATCCGCCGAGAGTATGGCGAGGAGGTGTTAGGTATCACTCTTGCTCTGGCTAAGATTTCGGATATTAAGCTAAAAGCCTCTAAGGAGCAGGCCTCGGACTTCCGCGATATGATTGTAAGCTATTCGGAGGATCCGCGTGTCATACTTATAAAGCTCGCCGATAGGTTGGAGGTTATGCGCTCGCTGGCTATGTTCCCGCCCAAGAAGCGCAGGACCAAGAGTTGGGAGAGCCTTAATCTATATGCCCAGATAGCCCACAAGCTCGGCTTGTACAACATTAAGAGCGAGTTGGAGGATTTGTCGCTCAAATATCTCGAGCCCGAGAGCTACGACCATATTGTCCATGAGCTTCGTGAGAGCGAGGCGGAGCGTATAGCCTTCATCGAGGAGTTCTTGCAGCCGGTGCGCAAGCTTCTCGATGCCGATGGTATAAAGTACCACATAAAGAGCCGCACCAAGTCGGTCTACTCGATATTTCAGAAGATGCGTAAGCAGAGGGTCGATTTCAAGGGTGTTTACGACATCTTTGCGCTGCGTATCATCATCGACTGCCCTGTTGAGCGCGAGAAGGCTCAGTGCTGGACTGTCTATTCGCATGTTACGAGCCTCTATACTCCCAACCCCGAGCGTATGCGCGACTGGATATCTATCCCTAAGTCGAATGGCTACGAGTCGCTCCATACTACCGTTTCGGCGGGTGGTGGCCGTTGGGTTGAGGTGCAGATACGCACCGAGCGCATGGACGAGGTTGCCGAGCGCGGTATTGCTGCACATTGGCGATATAAGGGTGTTAAGCAGGGAGGCATGGGTGCCGAGGAGTGGTTGCAGAGGCTTAGAGAGTTGTTGGAGGATACCACTTCGGAGTCTATTGCCCGCCGCTTCGAGGCTAAGCCCTCTACGGGTGAGATATTTGTCTTTACCCCGTCGGGCGATATTCGCAAGCTGCCCGAGGGAGCCACCGTTTTGGACTTCGCCTTCGATATACACACCTCCTTAGGCTCGATATGTGTTGGTGGCAAGATTGGCGGGCGCGTCGTGCCTATCAAGGAGCCGCTGCGCAATGGCGACATCTGCGAGGTGCTCACGCGTAAGGATCAGACGCCCAAGGCCGATTGGCTCTCGATATGTGTTACTCAGAAGGCGCGTTCGCGTATCAGGGGATATCTGCGCGAGCAGCAGCAGAAACATGCTAAGTTGGGCCGCGAGGAGCTCGAGCGCAAGCTTAAAAATTGGAAGCTCGATATCTCTATCGACGAGGCTGTTGCCTACCTGTGTAAGCACCATAAGGTGCGCACGGGCAACGAGATATATGTGCTTATTGCCGACGAGAAGCTTGACCTTATCGAGGTTAAGGATACGCTCATGCGCCACCTCTCGGGCGAGGCCGACGAGGAGCGTCGTGCCGCTGCTGCCGAGGTCGAGGAGCGCAAGTTGCGTCTTAGGGAGGAGCGCGAGGATGTTGAGCCCCGCCGTACCGATGCGCTGATTATCGACGAGCGTATCAACAATATCGAATATAAACTTGCCAAGTGCTGTAACCCTATTAAGGGCGACGACATCTTCGGCTTTATTACCATCAATGCAGGTATCACCATACATCGTAGCGACTGCCCCAATGCTCGCCGCATGAAGGAGCGTTATCCCTACCGTGTTATGGAGGCGCGATGGCGCGATAACGCCTCGGGAGCCTTTCGTGTTACGGTTGCTGTCACCTCGGCCGACATCCCGGGTCTTGCCACTACTATTATGGATGTTGCCAGCCGCGAGCTCAAGCTTTCTGTGCGCTCGGTGAACTATACGCCTCGTGGCGATGGCACTGCTGCTGCGCAACTCACTGTCGAGGTGCCGAGTAGTGGAGTTGTGGATATGCTGCTCTACTCGTTGCGCCGCATCCGAGGTGTTAAGAATGCCTATCGAATTAGCTAACCTAAAATATTTCAACTATGAACTTTGAGGATATACGTTGCCCATGGGGCGACACATTGAAGACCTGCGCTATCACGGTTGCCGACCGCGAGGGCGTTGTTCTCTACCAAAACAACCGCTCTATCGAGGTTAATGGCGATGTTCGTGGCCGCTCGATGCTTCCCTGTCACTCGGAGCGTTCGCGTGCCATTATCGACCGCCTTATTACCAATGCCGAGAATAATGCCTATACAATCTCTAAGCGGGGTCTGCGCAAGCTTATCTATCAGACTCCGTGGTACGAGGGCGATGCTGTTGCCGGCCTTGTGGAGTTTTCGTTGGAGATTCCCGAGGATATGCCCCACTATGTGAGAGAGTAGGGTGATGGGCTGACGTCAAATGTCAGCACCTATAATAATATAGTGAGTGCTCCAAATAAATATATTATGGGCACTACAATTTTCGTCTTTCGCTTGCGAGCGGAGGGCGATTTTTTCTATCCTTGGCGAACAATGTCCCCGCTGAGTGTTGTTCGTTCGGAAAATTTTACTTAATTTTGTAGTGCTATTCTGCGGAGTAGCAGACATATTGAAAGTGTTTTTCGCACTCCTTGTTAGAAAATGTGGAAGTTTTCAAGGAAGAGGACAAACGAACAGCACTCATTTTCTTGTGTAGCTATGTGGCTGTACGCATTCTGCGTACCTACCTCATACTATCCAAGTGTGGGGCATTGTAGCGTTTATTCTTCCTGAGGTCTTTCCACAACCTTCTAACAGATAAACGGAAAATCAACTCCACACTTTCTTATTTTATAACCCGCCGCATTGGAGTTGTACGGTAATAGGTGTGAACATCACTTAACTTTTATTTACACATATTATGAAACAACTTTTCACTTTTGTACTCGCTGCAATAGCTTTTGTGGCGTGTACACAAAATGAGGTCGAGGAGCTTACGGCCAATCGCGCAGATGTTCCTGAGACACTGACCGTCGGTTTTGAGGGTGGCGATACCCGTATCGAGCTTAATGAAGCTTTGAAAACCGTATGGACAGAGGGCGACGAGGTCTCTGTATTCTATCAGTCATACGATAATATGCGCTGGGCGTTCCAAGGTGCGACCGGCGACCGCTCGGGCGAGCTAAAGCTTGTGAGTGGCGAGATTACAGAGCAG
>JAZNDK010000087.1:0-6134 GCA_045588005.1 Alistipes sp.
TTAATACCCATGCTGTTGGTGTTAATATTAAGCGTAGTAGAGGCGTGTTGCTCTACCACCTCGCCCTACTCAAATTCGTAGCCAAGTATCGCACTGGAATAATTTGACCAGTACTTTGCTGCCTTGTAAGCATCTACCGAGCCTACGGGAACATATATCTTTCGGTCTGAAGCGTTGCTGTTAAATACTGCATCATCCAGCGTCGGCACATTTACCGCAGCACAATAGACAAGGCCTAAGTTTTTGCAGCCCCAGAAAGCGAGGCCGTTAATGCTCTTAATACCGCTACCGATAGATACATTGGTTAGAGAAGAACATTCGTAGAATGCACCATGTCCAATTAATGTTACGCTATTTGAGATATTTACACTCTTAATGGCTGGACATAAACTGAAGGCCCACCAATCAATTGTCTTAACGCCATCGGGGATAGATACTCTTTTTAGGGCATCACAAGAACGGAATGCTGATACGCCGATATACTCTACTGTTTTTGACAGTGTTATTGTTTCAAGATAATCACATTCATTGAAAGCATGACCCTCAATACGAGTTAGCCCCTCGGGGATTACTACCTTAGTGATGCAGTTGGCACCGTAGAAGGCCAAATTAGCGATACTCTTAACACCCTCAGGAATAGTTAAGGTAGTAACCAACTCTCCGTTTAAGTATAGGTTATGAGCTTTGGAAAGCGGGTTGTTATTAACATAACATGTAGAGTATGTACTACCCTCTATAAATCCGCCGCCGTAGGCTAGATTACTCCACTTATAACTATCCTCAAAGAATCTTATCTTAACCCACGCTGCTATATCGCTGATATCTACACGCTCGAGAGCGTTACAGTTCGAAAAAACACCGCCGAAAATCTGCTTAACGCTCTTGCCGATATAGATATCGGTCATCTTCGAGCAGTAATTGAAAGCATCTCGATAGATATACTCCACGCCGTCGCCGACATGAGCACTCTTCAACTCGGAGCAGTAGCCAAATGCATAGTTTCCGATTGATGTGACATTGTCGGGGATGGTGATAGAGGTGAGGGCGCCGCAGTGGTAGAAAGCACAATCCTCGATAGTAACAACATCCTTGTGGATAGTGAAGTTTACGATATTGTCGTAGTCGCGAATGGCGTTGTTCTCGATAATGGTAATACCGCTCGGCATGCTATACTCCTCGATGCCGGCGGGGGCGAAGAAGCGGAGCACACCCTCATTGACAAAGCAGCGCTTATCGGCCGAAGAGAACTTGCCATAGAAGGCTGTGAGGCCGTCGCAATCCCAGAATGCGCCCTCGCCAACAGTGGTAACACTCTCGGGGAGGTTGATGCTCTCCAAACCGTTGCAACCCTGGAAGGCGTAGTCCTTGATAGTGGTGAGGTTGCTGCTCAGCGTAACGCTCTTCATAAGCTGGCAGTTGTAGAAGGCGCTGATACCGATAGAGGTGACGGTATTAGGAAGCTCGATAGAGGTGAGGGCCGTACAGTTGTAGAAGGCCTCGTCGCCAATCTTCGTGATAGAGCCCGGGAGGACAATCGTCTTCAAGCCTGTATCCTTGAATGCCCAGTTGGCAATCTGGGTGACATCGCCATCGAAGAGGATAGTACCCACCTTAGTCTCCTTGTCGAAGTCGTTAGAGACAACATTCGCACCAAAGCCCACCTCGGTATATAGTTCAAGGGCTACATTATTGGTGGTGGTGTAGGTGATAACGTTATTTGCGCCGGGGACAACCTCCGGAATCTCGGGGTCGGGAATCTCGGGGGTCTCAGGCTCGGGCTCGGGGTCGGGAGTGTCGGCCTCGCCATTGAACGCAACAGCTGCGATAGGCTGGATAGTGTTGCGCGCAAGGGTCAGAGCCTCGCTCAGGGTGAGCGTCATAGGCTGGTAGCCAAGAGCCGAAACCTCGACAGTTATACCGCTCTCGAAGCTCTGCGGGGGCAGAGCAACATAGAATGCCGTGGCTTCGGCCGTGAGCTCTACGCCAGAGCCGCAGTTGAGAACAACCTCGGTAGTGCCCTCGGCAGGCTCGGCAGCGAGAGTGAAGCTCGCATCGATAGGATTGAGTACAACAGCGCCGGCAACCTGCTCGCCACCATTGCCGCGAACAGCGATGCTATTGACCTTCTGACCCTCGCCCGTGAGCTGCACCTTGAGCCAGCAGTAAGCATCTTTAAGCACAAGCTCGTTGTCGCTGCTATATGCCACCATGAGCTCGTCGATAACGTTGTAGTGCTGAACACTCGGGAGATTGATGCCCGAGATAGCCAAAGTGGTGGCGTTGATAGCGTAGTCGCCATTGTAGGGGTAGAGGATAACCGTGCCATCGAACAACTTGCTCGCGGGAGTGAGCGTCGAGAGGTCGAAGATGCCCGTGGCGACATCGGTAATACCCATATACTTCAATCGCTGGTTGGCGGTAGAGCCGATAAAGGCCGACATGATATCGCCCGTAGCCCACTGGCTCTTGCCAAGAGCTATGCCGTCGCTCTCGAACGAGATAGTAACCGAATTAGACTCCTCGTCGCCCTCGTTGTCGTCGCTGCCAATAGTCGAGGGTATAGCGAGCGGAATAAAGTCCGAAGTGGCCTTGTCGGCAACGGTGAGAATAGCACTATATGAGGTTGCACCTGCGTAGAACGCATCGGCAAGGTTCTCGCCAGAGGCCGTAACGCTAATCACGCCATTCTCAACATCGGCAACACACTCCGTGATAGGCATATCGATAAACTCCACCGAGCGAGTAATGGTGTTGATAGCCTCCAAGGTGAGCATATCGGCGTAGTTGGCCGCAATGCTCTCGATAGCCGACGCGGGGGCAATGACAAAGTCGAACTCGCCAAGCTTGGTGGTAGCGTCGATAACGACCTTGCCATCCTTAAACTTAGGTACAAAGGTAACATTGAGCTGCGACAGAGCAGAACTTGTGGGAAGCGTAAGCACCGTGCCGTCGCTCAGAGTGAAGACAACGACGGTGGGGTCAGAGGTATCGACACTCGCAAAGAACGAATCGCCATCGTTACCATCAGCTCCATTTGCGCCATCTGCGCCATCCTCGCCCGTAGCCTTACCAAGCTCGGTCCATGTAGTGCCCTCGTCGTAAGAGATATACCAATAGCCATTCTCGATCTTGAGCTGAGGGGTGATACCATCCTGACCGTTCTCGCCAGAGGCACCATCCTGGCCGTCGTTGCCCTGAGCCTTAATCATATTGCCGTTGTCGTCGAGCAACCACTCGCCATTGAGAGTCCAATAGTAGATGCCGTCGCTGTGCTGACGAACACCGATAACAGGAGTAACACCGTCGGCACCATCCTTGCCGTCTTCGCCATTCGTGCCATCCTGGCCGTTCTCGCCGTCGGCACCATCCTTGCCGTGGTATATAGTCACCATGCCACTCTTGGTAAACTTGATAACGTAGCCAATCTCTTTACCACCCTCGATAAGCGGTGTGATGCTCTCGACATAGTCGTTGTTCTCGATAGCATCGACAATAGTCTGAATAGCCTTGATATTGGTATTCATCTCGTTGCACAGCGTCTGCAACGCCTCGAAAGCTGTCCATGTGGGAAGCTTAATCTCTGTGCCGTCGATAAGTGTGATAACAACATAGTTAGGATCGGTAGTATCGACGCTCGCAAAGAACGAATCGCTATCCTCGCCGTCAGCACCATCGGTGCCATTTGCGCCATCCTCGCCCGTAGCCTTGTCGAGCTTGGTCCATGTAGCTCCCTCGTCGTAAGAGATATACCAATAGTCATCCTCTATTTTAAGCTGGGGAGTAATGCCATCCTCGCCGTCGGCACCATCCTGACCGTTCTCGCCGTTTGCACCATCCTCGCCGTCGGCACCATCCTGACCGTCACGGCCCTCGGCGCGAACCTTATTGCCCTGCGAGTCGCGAAGCCACGCCCCATCGACAGTCCAATAGTAGATACCATCTGTATCCTTCTTAACACCAATAACGGGCGTACGACCGTCTGCACCGTCAGTGCCATCTGAGCCATTAGCACCATCCTTACCACTCTTTCCATGGTAGATATTGATAGTGTCGCTCTCGGCAAAATGAATAGCGTAACCAACAATGACGCCACCCTCATAGATAGTCTCAACAGAGGTAACGTAGTCGTGTCTTTTGAGTGCTTCCAAAATAGATTGTAGCGATGAGATGTTGTCGTTCATACGCTGGCACATCTCCTCAAGATCGGTAACGCGATCCTCGAGATTATCGACTCGATGTCCCAACTCAGTGTCCTCCAAAATGGAGTCTCAACCCGCCACTAATAGCATGGCAAAGGATGCAAAGAGCGTAAAAATCCTCTTCATAGATAATGAATTAAGTTAATATTAGTATGTTTAATATGTGTCTAAACACAAAGAAAGCGTGGAGTTAATCTTCCGTTTACTGAATAGAGGCTCTGACAAAACCCTGACCAAAACAGACGCACAATGCCCCACACTTGAATAGTATGGGTATATGCACAGACCGCGCATAGCCACATAGCTATACAAAAAATGAGTGTCACTCGTCTATCTTTTGGTCGTGAAAACCGTCATATTTTCTATTCAGGGATGCGAAAAACACCTTCAATATGTCTGCTATTTATCCAAAAGCAACACAAAAATATGAAATTTTTCCGAAACGAACAACTCTCGGCGGGACATTGTTCGTAAAGAATACAAAAAAAATCGTCTCCCACAGATGCGAAAAAGACGATTTTTATCGGGGCAAAGAGATTTTGCTTCTATTTTATCACACTACGCTCGATAACTATCTAACTTATGTCTGATATAGCTCTCGAAATCGGGAGAATCGACAATACGCACATCGTCGAGAAGGCCCATGACAAAACGGCCTATACCTATATAATTACATACGCACGTATCGAGCAGCCAACTATGTGGGCTTAACGACGTAATATCGCGCTCGGCAAGCGGATACTCCTCGATAAGGAGGTTGCGGGCAAGCATGCCAAGTTCGAGCTTCACGCGGAGCTGGTCGAAGCCCGTCATACGGAAGATGTCAATGTAGCCCTCGTGGTGGCTATCGGCATTGGTCCACTCCTTATCGAGAAGCTCAACCGAGCCGATACGCGAGGTCTTAAAGAGCTTGTTCATACCGCTATCAACCTCGTAGCACCACACCTGAACATAGTTTGTCGTGAAACCAAAAGGCTCGACATGACGACTGCTTGTCACGCCCGTATGCGACGAGGCGTAATCGCGCAGCACAACCTGCCTGCGACCCTCGATAGCCTCGATGAGGCGGTTTACGTTCGATGCATTCTTGCCCTTGACGATGCAGTTAGCCACAGCCGTACACTCATAGACCGAGGTTAGCTTGCGGCGAAGGTTCTGCTTGAGCATATTTGTATCGTCAAGACCATCGATAAGCTGATTGACGATATGCGCCTCCTCGTCGGTAAAGTGTATGAGCTGCGATATATCCTTAAAATAGGGACTCTCCTTACCAAGACGATAGACACCTCCGTCGAGACGCTGTACGACAAAGCCTGCATCCTTGAAACTCTCGATATAACGATATATCGAGCGGTACGAGGTGTCGAGGCGCGAGGCGAGCTCCTCAACGGTGTAATTCACATTGCCTGTCATAAGCTTCATAAGGCGTAACAGACGTTCTATCTTGGGCTGATCCATAGCATAATGTTTGAGAGTGTAAAGATACAAAACAATATTTTAATCTACTATTTTGGTAATATAAAAATAATGATTATCTTTGCACCACCAAAAGCGAGAGCATTGGTAACACGGAGAATCCGTAGCTCAGCAGGTAGAGCACAACACTTTTAATGTTGGGGTCCCGGGTTCGAGCCCCGGCGGATTCACAGAAAAAAGGAGAGCTTTGGCTCTCCTTTTTTCGTGAATCAGTATTTACATTCCCTCTAAATCCCCCTTTGACAAAGGGGGACTTGTTTGCAGGCACTCTCATATTCGCATACATCCGATAATACTCTCTTGTAATGCGGGTTGAGCCGATAGAGAGTAGTTTAATGCTCGGGCTTGCGCCCTGCGCTATAAGGTATCGGCTCTTCGGCTACGCCGTTCGAGCCCCGGCGGATTCACGGAAATAAAGGAGAGCTTTGGCTCTCCTTTTTTCGTGAATCAGTATTTACA
>JAZNDK010000088.1:0-7424 GCA_045588005.1 Alistipes sp.
GCCCGCATCCTCAACAAGCCCCTTATCGGCGTTGTAAACCAGCTCGACGGCGACAAGGCCAACTTCGATGCCACGGTGGAGGGCATTCGTGCCAACTCATCGGTTAAGCCCGTAGTCGTTCAGTACCCCATAAATCAGGGCACAGGTTTCGACTCGTTCATCGACGTACTCATGATGAAGATGTACAAGTTTGTGGATGAGAATGGTAAGCGCGAGGAGCACCCCATTCCCGAGAGCGAGATGGAGCGTGCAAATGCCCTCAATCAGGAGTTGGCTGAGGCAGCAGCTGTATATGATGACGCACTCATGGAGCTCTACTTCGAGAAGGGTTCACTCACTCAGGATGACATCCGCTCGGGCTTGAAGCTCGGCGTATCAAAGCGCGATATCATGCCCATCTTCTGTGCTTCGGGCAAGAAGGATATTGGCACAAAGCGTCTTATGGAGTTTATCATCAACGTTGCCCCCGGCCCGTTGAAGGCACCTGCATTCCTCTCTACCGAGGGCGAGGAGCTCATGGCAAATGCCGAGGAGCCTACCGCAGCTTTCGTATTCAAGAGCCAGATCGAGCAGCATATCGGCGAGATTACCTATTTCCGCGTAGTTCGTGGTAAGGTTACCGAGGGTATGGAGCTTGTAAACTCTCGTACAGGTAACAAGGAGAAGTTGTCGCAGCTCTTTGCCGTAGCAGGTAAGAACCGTATCAAGGTTACCGAGCTCTCGGCAGGCGACATCGGCTGCACAGTGAAGCTTAAGGGCACACGCACAAACGATACGTTGGCAGCTCCCTCGACTCCCGTGGCTGTTGAGCCTATTGTCTTCCCCGAGCCTCGCTACCGCGCCGCAGTTAAGGCTAAGGAGCAGAACGACGAGGAGAAGCTCGGTAAGTTGCTTAACGATGCTAAGTACGAGGACCCCACAATCCTTGTGGAGTACTCTAAGGAGCTAAAACAGACAATCATTCAGGGTCAGGGTGAGCACCACCTCAACATCCTCAAACAGCGTCTTTCGGCCGAGAATAAGATGGAGATCGAGTACTTCGCTCCCAAGATTCCTTATCGCGAGACCATCACTAAGGTTGCTCAGGCAGACTACCGTCACAAGAAGCAGTCGGGTGGTTCGGGTCAGTTTGGCGAGGTTCACATGGTTATCGAGCCCTACTATGACGGCATGCCCGAGCCTACGAAGTATAAGGCTAACGGCCAGGAGATCGCAGTGAGCGTTAAGGGTAAGGAGGAGTACGACTTGCCATGGGGTGGTAAGTTGCAGTACTACAACTCTATCGTTGGTGGCGCTATCGACGCTCGCTTCATGCCCGCAATCTTGAAGGGTATCATGGAGAAGATGGACGAGGGTCCGCTTACAGGTTCTTATGCTCGCGACATCCGCGTTGTTATCTACTACGGTAAGATGCACCCGGTAGATTCAAACGAGCTCTCGTTTAAGCTTGCCGGCCGTAACGCCTTCAAGGAGGCATTCCGCAATGCAGGTCCTAAGATCATGGAGCCTATCTACAATGTCGAGGTTCTCACACCGAGCGAGTATATGGGAGCTGTGATGAGCGACCTTCAGAACCGCCGTGCTATGATTATGGGTATGGAGTCGGATAAGGGCTTCGACCGCCTCAACGCACGTGTGCCTCTGGCTGAGCTGTATCGTTACTCTACATCGCTATCGTCACTCACATCGGGTGCTGCAACCTACACTATGCAGTTTGCAAGCTACGAGCAGGTGCCCGCAGATGTTCAGGATAAGCTCTTGAAGGAGTACACCGATACTGACGAGGATTAGTACAATAGTACAAGTTATACCTTGTAATCAGGGACTGTCCTTAGTCGGGCAGTCCCTTTTCATAAAACACTAACAGTCAATATTGTAGGTTATGATATTGGAGGACTATGCACTGCTCTTTACCAAGGGGATAGGCAGCCGAGGTGCAGCACATCTCATCGACTACTTCGGCTCGGCCGAGGCTATCTTCGCAGCCTCGCGGAGTGAGTTAGTCGAGGGTGCTAGGCTGCGTGCCGAGTTGGCAGACAACCTTCACTCGGGGAGTAACTTTGAGCGAGCAAAGAGGGAGGTTGAGTATTGTCGTCGCAACAATATCATCGCCATAGCAGCCACCGACGAGGAGTACCCCGAGACTCTTCGCGAGGCCTCGGATCGCCCACATGTACTCTTTGTTAAGGGCAGTATCGAGGCCCTGCACAGACGCACTCTCGCCATGGTGGGCACGCGCGAGGCTACGCCCGCGGGACAACACTCATGCGAAGTACTTATCAAAGCCCTCTCCGAAAGGCTCGACGACCTATGTATTGTCAGTGGCTTAGCCTACGGTATCGATGCTGCATGTCACCGCTCAGCGATACACAACAATACATCGACCGTTGCCGTGCTTGCCAACACACTCCCCGAGGTATCCCCTGCGCCACATCAAAGTCTCGCCGAGGATATATTGCGGCATGGCGGAGCCTTGGTCTCGGAGATGCACTCCACAGCAGTAAACAACGGCTCGGCCTTCATAGCCCGCAACCGCATAATAGCCGGACTCTGCCAAGGCACGATAGTCGTCGAGTCTCCATCGACGGGAGGTTCGTTGGCCACAGCCGAGATGGCCGACAGCTACGGCCGCGTGGTTATGGCTCTACCCGGGCGTATAAGCGACCCCGCCTCATTTGGCACAAACAACTTGATACGCACGGGTAAGGCCCGTCTGATACTTACCGCCTCGGACATCTTAGACGACATGGGGTGGAGTCCGACAAGAGGAGCTCTCGATGGCTTAGACAGCACACATGAAGCTCCGAGCGAGCTAACCCCCGAGCAACAGAGCCTCTACGACGCCTTTGATAGTGCCTCGACACTCGATTGGCCCTCGCTAATGGAGATTACCGGACTATCAATGGGCGAGCTCTCGATGGTTGCCATGGAGCTCGAACTTAAAGGAGTGATACGCTCGCTACCCGGAAAACGCTACGAGAGGGTATAGACCGAGACGGAGATATAAAAACAAGCCTTAGTATGATTGATACACATTCGCATATATACGTCGAGGAGTTCGACGACGACCGCTCCGAGACTCTTCAACGCGCCTTCGATGGTGGCGTGGAGCGCATGCTTCTCCCCGATATCGACTCCGAGAGCCGACAACGCATGTTCAACTTGGCTCATGCCGAGCCCGAGAGGTGCCTGCCTATGGTTGGCCTGCACCCAACATCGGTGAATGACAATCCTCGCTGGCGCGACGAGGTAGATATGGTCGAGGAACTACTGCGCAACGCCCCGATGCGGCTATATGGCGTGGGAGAGATTGGTTTAGACCTATATTGGAGCGAGGCCTTTTACCGTGAGCAGCGCGAGGCTCTACATGCTCAGATAGAACTTGCTCTCGAATACAACCTCCCCGTAGCTATCCACACTCGTTCGGCATACGACCAGATGGTCGATGCCTTAGCCTCATATCGCGGTCGCGGACTTCGGGGTGTGATGCACGCCTTTGCCGACTCGGTGGAACGTAGCCGCAAGATAGCCTCGTTGGGCGACTTTGTATTTGGCATTGGAGGTGTTGTAACCTTCAAGAACGCGGGGTTGGATAGAGTCGTAGCCGAGATGCCGTTGGAGCTTCTTGTGCTCGAAACCGACTGCCCCTATCTTAGCCCTGTGCCACACCGAGGTAAGCGCAACGAGCCGGCAAACGTAGGCTTGGTGTGTCGAAAGATTGCCGAGTTACACGACCTCAGCCCCGAGGTTGTGGATAGAGCGACCACTGAGAATGCATGCCGTCTATTCGCATTATAAAGCCCTAATTATGCAACATAAAGAGCACCACGAATAAAAAAGTTGCATATCACAGAACAACCATACCAAATTTTTTCTATCTTTGTAAGGATATGTGAGCACTAACGCCACATATCCTTCGAACTATGAAGCGTTCATCGATACTGATAATCTATACCGGCGGTACAATCGGTATGAAGACCGACGAGGTAACAGGTGCTCTTGTACCCTTTGATTTTAGCGGTATATACGACGAATTTCCATCACTCAAACAGTTAAATGTCGATATCGAGGTTATGACCATAAAACCCCCTATCGACTCGTCGAACGTCTCGGTTGAGAACTGGGTATATATGGCTCGCATCATCCGCGACAATTACGCTGCGTATGATGGTTTCGTCATTCTGCATGGCACAGACACAATGTCCTACTCGGCAGCTGCGCTAAGCTTCATGCTCGAGAACTTGGCTAAGCCAGTAATCTTCACAGGTAGCCAGATTCCTATCGGCATCCTGCGTACCGACGGCCGCGAGAACTTCATCACGGCTATCGAGATTGCGGGTGCTCACAACGAAGATGGCAACCCGCTCGTTCCCGAGGTGGCCCTTTACTTCCAGAATAAGTTGATGCGAGGCAACCGCACCACCAAGTTTAGTGCCGAGGCTCTCAACGCCTTTGCATCGTTCAACTACCCCGCCTTAGCCGATGTGGGTGTAAACATCCAATACAATCAGGCTTCGATAGCACCCTACGCCCCCGATTTCAGCGACGAGTTCCGCATCAGCGAGGCTATGTGTGACGAGATAATCGTCATCAAGCTCTTTCCCGGCATACGCCCCTCGACGCTACGCACAATGTTGCTCGATAGCGGAGTGCGCGGCGTGGTGCTCGAAACCTATGGCGCGGGTAATGCTCCCACGTCGGAGTGGTTCGTCGATTTGGTTAAGGAGGCCGTATCGCGAGGTATCGTTGTAGTGAATGTTTCGCAGTGCAAGGATGGAGCTGTGCAGATGCACCTCTACGAGACAGGTCTTGCTTTGCAGGAGGCAGGCGTAGTCTCGGGTCACGACATGACTATCGAATCGGCAGTGGCTAAGCTTATGTACGTTTTAGGCAAAAATTTGCCTCTTTCGGAAACAATAAATTTGATGCGCCGCCCGTTGCGAGGAGAATTTACTATGTAAAGCGTTGCACTTTTGGATAATTGTTCGTATATTTAGCACGTTAAAATCGCCAAATGTGCGCCTCGTGGCAGTTGCGTCGCGGGGTGACCGATATGATAATAGATTGTATATCACCACCTTTGGTACAAAAGAAGAGTATTGAAGAGCGTTTTATTGGGGTTTTGTGCAAAGGTCGCAAACCGCAAGAATTGGACAAAATAGAGAGATAACATAGAGAAAACAACTACTAAAATTTACAAATTTTAACTTAACAAAACACTATGAAAAAATTATTTTTGGTTTTGGCAGCTGCCACATTGTCACTTGGCGCTGCTTACGCACAGGATGCTAACGAGGCTCCCGTACAGGACGTTGCCGTTGAGCAGGTTGTTGAGGCTGAGGCAGCTGAGGAGTTGGCCGGCGAGCCCATGCACTTCGCTCTTATGAAGAAGTTCTTGGAAGGTGGTTGGGAGTGGATGCTTCCCGTGCTTGTTTGTTTGGTACTCGGTTTGGCTATCGCTATCGAGCGTATCATCTATCTGACATTTGCGCAGATCAACACCAAGAAGTTCGTTGCTGAGGTTGAGAAGGTCCTCAACGAGCAGGGTGTAGAGGCTGCTAAGGAGCTTTGCCGCAACACACGTGGTCCTATCGCATCGATCTACTATCAGGGTCTTTTGCGCTATGATCAGGGCTTGGAGGCTGTTGAGAAGGCCGTTGTATCTTACGGTTCGGTTCAGCAGGGTCACCTCGAGTCAGGTCTTTCATGGATTTCGCTCTTCATCGCTCTTTCTCCTTCATTGGGATTCATGGGTACCGTTGTTGGTATGATCCAGGCATTCGATGATATCCAGGCTCAGGCTACTATCTCTCCCGCAGTCGTTGCAGGTGGTATCAAGGTGGCTCTTTTGACTACCCTCATGGGTCTTATCTCTGCTGTTATTCTTCAGATCTTCTTCAACTACATCCTCTCGAAGATTGAGGGTCTCGTGGTTAAGATGGAGGATACCTCTATCTCATTGGTAGATATGCTCACAGCATACAGCAAGCGATAATTAAGCCCAATATTTAAGGAAAACAGAGTTATGAAAAATTTGAATAGAATAGTATTCCTACTCTTCGCGTTGGTCTCGGTTGCTTTGGTGGCTTGGGCTATCACAGTGGGTATGGCTGCTCCCGATTCGTCGAAGATCGCTGCTAATGCGCAGTTGATCAACCTCAACGATGAGGGTGTATCAGAGCCCGTAGCCTCTACTGCTGAGGGTATCGAGGAGTTAGGTAAGGTATTTGCCACTCAGCTTGAGGAGGGTATCCTCACAGAGGAGGGCATCGCAGAGGAGAAGCTTAAGCTTGAGAATACTCGCACCGTGCTCGTTCCCGAGTATGAGGCTAAGGTTCTCGCAAAGGCTGAGGTAGCAGCTGCTGCTGACGCTGTTGTTGCCGAGCTTGGCGAGGCTAAGAAATTGTCACGCGCCCAGAAGCGTCAGCTCGAAGAGGCTAAGGCTGTTCAGGCCGACTTCAAGGCGTTGAACGACACTCTTAACGTATATAAGGAGAATGTATCGGTAATGGAGGAGAATATCTCTATGTCGGAGAAGGCCAACGCTAAGGCTAAGGCTGATGCCGATGGTATCGTTGCTCTTTCGACTGCTATCAGCGCAAATCTGATGTGGTTCTACTTCTTGATGGTATTCTCTATCTGCTTCATCATCATCAACTCAATCATGAACCTCTTCCAGAACAAGGGAGGTCTTGGCAAGACCGTATTGTCGGTATGCGTAGTAGTTGTTGTCATAGCTGTATCATACTTCTTGGCGACAACTCACGGTTGGGCAGATGGTGCAACCTTGAAGGATGCTGCCGGCTACGACCTCGGCTTGGGTACTGACCCTGCAACACGCACGGTATTTGGTCCCTTCGAGTATATGTTGGCAGACGCAACTATTTGGGTAGCATATATTACATTTGCCGGAGCAGCTCTTGCAGCAATCTTCTCGGCTATTCGTGGCATTTATAAATCGTAGTTTATGGCAAGATCGAAGAAAAAGGCTGGAGATATCAACTCCAGTTCAATGGCGGATATCGCGTTCCTGCTGTTGATATTCTTCTTGGTGACCACTACGATGGATGTCGATACAGGTATGAAGCGTACGCTTCCTCCTTGGATCGACCCTACGGAGCAGCAGAACGATGTTGATGTGAACGAGCGTAACGTACTCAAAGTGAACGTATCGCGTAGCGGTGCTATCATGGTTGGCACGGATGAGTATGGCCCCAACGACCTTCGTCGTCACGGCACACACTCGCGTCTCTCGCAGGAGGTTTACCACTTCCTCACATTGGCAGACCGTTCGAATAAGAATGGTACCGAGATTGACGGCATGACATACGATATCAGCGAGGGTCTTGTATCACTCAAGGCCGATGATGAGACTAAGTACAAGGTTTATCTTCAGGTGCAGGATGAGCTTACTCACGCTTTCA
>JAZNDK010000089.1:0-10058 GCA_045588005.1 Alistipes sp.
CACAGGGCGTTAGACGACGTATCGTTGGAGATACCTCGCGGAGCGGTATATGGACTTCTCGGCCCTAATGGCGCGGGTAAGACCACGCTTATTCGCGTTATCAACCGCATAACCGTAGCCGACGAGGGTCGCGTGCTGCTCGACGGTAAGCCTCTTACGGCTGACGACGTATTTCACATTGGCTACATGCCCGAGGAGCGCGGCCTGTACAAGAAGATGAAGGTTGGCGAGCAGGCTGTATTCTTCGCCCGATTGAAGGGGTTGGAGCGTCGCGACGCCGAGCGACGCCTCAGAGGTTGGTTCGATCGCCTCGGTTTGGGCGATTGGTGGGACCGCAAGGTCGAGGACCTCTCGAAGGGCATGGCACAGAAGGTTCAGTTTATAACTACCGTAGTTCACGAGCCCAAGCTCCTTATCTTTGATGAGCCGTTCTCAGGCTTTGACCCCATCAACGCAAATATGCTCAAGCAGGAGATTTTGGGTCTTCGCGACCGTGGTGCTACGGTAATCTTCTCGACACACAACATGGCCTCGGTGGAGGAGATATGCGACCATATAACGCTTATCAACAAATCGCACAACATCCTCTCGGGCTCGGTAGATGAGATACGCCGTAAGGCAGGAGGCAACATCTTCTCGGTGACGTATCGTGGCGATAGCTCGACCTTTAATAGCGCGTTGGGCAACGAGGCAACGGCTCTTGACGAGGGTCACGGCATTGTGGGCGGATATACCGAGACAAAGATTCACATCGCAAAGGATGAGAGCCTGCGTAGCGTCTTTGCTCGCCTGAATGAGGGTCTCGAGCTGCGCTCGATAAACGAGATGATGCCCTCGATGAACGATATATTTATTCGTGCCGTGAATGGTACGTTGTAATGGTAAAAAGTGAGGATTATGAATAAGACATGGTTGATTGTATCGCGTGAGTTTAGCGAGAGAGCGCGTAAGAAATCGTTTATTATCAGCACGCTGCTCATGCCGCTACTCATGATAGGACTTATGGTAGCTCCATCGCTCATGATGCTCTACTCTACGGGCGACGAGAAGCAGATTGTAGTCATCGACCGCTCGGAGCGTGGCATTGCCGAGAGGTTGCAGTCGGGTGGTGAGGTAACCTACATCCGCGAGGATGGCATGTCGAAAATGGAGGCATGCCGTACATTCAACGAGGAGAGCGGCATCTTCGGAGTGCTCTACATCGGTAGCGAGGTGGAGATGCGCGACTCGGTGCAGCTCATAACAAACAGCTCGTCGTCGATGACCTTGGAGGAGAGCATAGCCTCGCAAATATCTACGATTATCGAAGAGCAGAAGCTCACATCGTACAACATCGAGAACCTCGACCGTATCCTTGCCGAGGTGGAGACACACATCGAGCTGAGCACCTTCCTAAACAATGGCACAGGCGAAGAGGAGACTATGGAGAGCACCTCGTCGGGCATAAGCTTCATCCTCGGAATGATTTTAGGCATGCTGCTCTACTTCATCATCATACTATACGGTCAGATGGTGCTTACCTCGGTTGTCGAGGAGAAGACAAGCCGCGTCATCGACCTTATTGTGACGAGCTGCACTCCCTTCCAGATTATGATGGGTAAGATTATCGGCATCGCTCTTGTTGCCGTGACACAGATAGCCATATGGGCAGCACTTGTCATTGCCGCCTCGAAGTTCTTAGTTCCTGCAATATTCTCGGCTGATGTAGCGGCCGTAAACGACGCTATGCTAAGTTCGGTAGTTGGCACTCTTGGCGATACGGGATATGTAGCCACGCTCTTCCTATGGCTCTTGCTCTTCATCCTCGGAGGCTTCCTGCTCTACGCCTCGCTCTATGCAGCTATCGGCTCGGCAGTAGATTCGTTGCAGGATAGCCAGCAGTTCAATACGGTGATTATGATGCCTATCATCCTCTCGATTATCGTGATGATGTCGGTATTCAACGATCCGAACTCGCCACTCGTATTCTGGGCCTCGATGATACCCTTCACATCGCCTATCGTAATGATAGCCCGCATACCCTTTGGCATCCCCGTATGGGAGATTATAGTATCTCTCGTTGTGCTCTACGCCACCTTCGTTGTCACCACATGGCTCGCTGCAAAGATCTACCGTGTGGGTATCTTCATGCACGGCAAGCGACCCTCATGGAGGGAGCTGTGGCAGTGGGCTAAGATGAAGTAACGGGATTCTCGGAGTATGAAGCTTACCTTCTTAGGCACAGGCACCTCGCAAGGCGTACCCGTCATAGGGTGTCACTGTGAGGTGTGTACATCGAAGGACAGAAGAGATAATCGTCTGCGCACCTCGGCGATGGTCAAGGTGGGTAGGCTCACGCTTGTCATCGACGCCGGCCCGGACTTCCGTCAGCAGATGCTTCGCGAGGGTGTCGAACGTATCGATGCGCTACTACTTACGCACCAGCATAAGGACCATACGGCAGGCATCGACGATGTGCGCGCCTACAACTTCGTGGACTACCCCACGATACGCACCATGCATATCTACGCCAATGCCCCAACGATAGCTACCCTTATCAAGGATTACGACTACGCCTTTGCCGAGAATAAGTATCGCGGCGTGCCCGTCATCGAGCTGCACACCATCGACGAGCATAGGCCTTTCCACATTGGCGATGTTGAGATAACACCTATCGTCGGCCACCACTCCGACAGGTTTCGCTCGGTGGGATACCGCATCGGGGATATGGCCTACATTACCGATTTCAGTGGCATAGAGCCAGCCGAGGAGCTCAAACTTAGCGGTGTAGAGTTCCTTGTGGTTAATGCCCTCAGGTGGGAGCCTCACGACTCACACTTCTCCGTTTCGGAGGCTGTGGAGCTTATTCGCAGGGTATCGCCTAAGCGAGCCTACCTAACCCACATGTCGCACCGTATAGGTCTCCATTCTAACCTCGAGGAGCTGCTGCCCGAGGGTGTCTATCCTGCCTACGATGGACTCAGTGTGGAGTTACAAGATTGTTAGAAACAGAATAAACAGATACAATATGGGAAATGTTCTTAATGGTAAGGTTGTAGTTATCACGGGTGCCTCGTCGGGCATTGGCGAGGCTATGGCTAAGGAGTATGCCAAGATGGGAGCTAAGGTTGTGCTCGGCGCACGCCGCGAGGAGGAGCTACGCCGTGTAGCCAACCAGATAGAGGCCTATGGCGGCAGCGTGGCCTATTGCGCCTGCGATGTTGTCAAGGAGGAGGAGTGCAAGGCCCTTATCGATAGGGCTGTCGAGGCCTTTGGCGGTATCGATTTTATGATCTGCAATGCCGGATTGTCGATGCGCGCTCTCTTTGATGATTGCGACCTCAGTGTGCTTCATCGTCTTATGGATGTAAACTTCTGGGGCACGGTAAACTGCACGAAGTATGCGCTGCCATGGCTGCAGAGGTCGCGCGGCTCGCTTGTGGGCATATCCTCGGTTGCGGGCATCCACGGCCTCCCGGGCCGCACGGGCTACTCGGCGTCGAAGTATGCCATGACGGGATTTTTGGATACTATACGTGTCGAGAACCTTAAAAAGGGGGTGCATGTGATGACCGCTTGCCCGGGCTTTACCGCCTCGAATGTGCGTTTCTCTGCACTTACGGCCGATGGCTCGCAGCAGGGCGAGACGCCACGCAACGAGTCGAAGATGATGACCCCCGAGCAGGTGGCTCATATCGTCGCCCGCGGCATCAAGCGAAGAAAACGCCTCTGCCTTATGGAGTGGGAGGGGCGCGGCACGCACCTGTTGAAGAAGTTCTTCCCCGCGCTTGTCGATAGGCTCTTCTACGCCGTTATGGCCAAGGAGCCCGACTCTCCGCTCAAATAGAGAGGAGTTTGGTTAGCTGTGGGTATTTCCGTGTACGGCCTTCGGCCTTAATGGAGGAGGTAGTTGAGTGGTCTCGGCTTGCCGCGACGAGAGGATAAGAACAATGTGACGGCCACTGACAACACTCGGCCGCAACTTCGTAATGGTCTTAGTCGTCGGCCGCAGGTGCTGATTTTTACGCCCCATTAGCGGTTACAGCCAATTTGTTGTCAAAAGGTAGTAGATGCTGCGCCGATAAAGAAGTTTGGCTGGATGGGACATACTAAACGTATTTCCCATTCGGAGTTCTGAGTTTCGTGCCGCAGATTGCGGCTTTTCACGGCAAATTATTTGTCGTCAGAGTGGTGCAGTAGTGGCGCTGACATGAAAAAGCCGCGGATGGATAGTACTTGACGTACATTCCATTCGCGGCTTTGATTGAAGCGTCGCTAATGCGCCGCTATCACGGCAAACTCATTAGAAGCTGACCGTTGTACCGTGCTCAACGATAGTATAGGCAAGGTGCTCGCCCCACTCGGCATGCTCGACAACACGAAGATATACATCGTAGCTCTTCGACCAATCCGAGACTCCGATGTTTGTGGCGTGCTCACCAAGGTTATTGTCATAGACATCGTACCACGAGCCGGCATCCATCTCGGCCATAAAGTCGAAGTACTCCTCGCCGTTAGTGCCCTTCCATGCACCAAAGTAGGTGTTCGGGGTATCCCAATTTTCAAGACCACGACGTGCAAACTTAAAGCCTGTGGGCTGAAGCGTGACATTCTGACAAACATATAGCCCATCGGTAGATGTCTTATACATAGGCGTAGGATTAGCTATATCCCAACCCTGATGCTCGCCAACCAAGCCCCAACCGCCATACTCCTCGCCAACAGCAGGAGTGTCAGGAGTGTCAGGAGTGTCAGGCACGTCGGGAGTAGTAGCTACGGGGTGCTCGCGATCTACCACCTCGCTAATATTACGGCCATCGAGCAAGAGGTAATGGTCACCATCGAAAGTGCCGAGAGCAAAATCCTCTGTCTTAGTATCGTCACCACCGCCATTGAGCAACACATAGAGGTTAGCCCCCTTAGCCTCGGTGGGCAGCTGCCACACCTGATAGGTAAAGTCGCCAAAGGTCTCGGTAGTCTGAGCCACACAACCCGGCCAATCGCCCGTATAACGTGTGTCGTTATCATCCCAGGTATATAGATTTAGCGGCCATGAGTTATTGTGCTGATAGACATATATCTTATAGCCATCGCCCACGGGCACATCGCCGCTACCCGGGTCCTCAGGCTCGCCAACAGGGATAGGATCACGCTTATCCTCGATATCGCTCAGCGTCTTACCATTAAGCAAGATATAACGGTCGCCATCGAACTTACCGAGAGAGTAATCTGCCGACTGCTCGCCACCCTCGGCCTTACCATCGTTGATAAGGATATTGAGCTCGACGCCATCGGCCTCCTCGGCCATATCCCACACCAGATATCTGTGGCCGTTTATCATCTCCTCGCGCACGGGAGCCTCGCCAGGCCACTCGCCATTGTAAGCCGTAGCGGCTGCATCCCACGAGTAGAGCTTAACCTCGCTCCATGTGTTCTTGTGCTTATAGAGGTAGATGCTGTGGCTCTGCTTGGGGTCTTCGGGCTTTTCCGGCTCGTCGCCACCACCCTCAGCCATCACACTACCGAGGTTATAGATGGTGTTAGCCTCGAAGCTAAGGTGCTTATTTTCACTCTTTAATGTGTCGCTGCCACATGTGATAACAAGCTCCGCAGAGAGTGTTACGGGAGCGATAGCCACATAGTAGCTCTTGCCCGCCTCGCAGCCCGAGAGTGTCACCTTAGTTGAGCCATCGGTAGCAAAGGTCACCGTGCCGTCGGCATCGATATCGAACATAGCGGCGAGCTCACTGCCATCGGCACTTGCGAAGCATATATCGCCCGACACCTTGGGTGTGAATTTGAGGAACGACGCAACCGAGCTGAACGTAAGCTCAACGCCCGAGGTGTACTCGCCAACCGCAACAGCAGGAACAGCAGCGGGGATATTACCCTCACGAGCCGACTGCTTGGCAGCAATCTCGTTCTTACCATAGAGTGCAACAAGAGCCTCGCCATCCGCAGCATCGAACTTATCGGCCTTAAACTTAACCTTCGCACCCGACTCGCTCGTTGTAAAGGTTGTATCGTTAATCACAATCTGGTCGCCGGACTCCCACTGCTGGGCAGTGCCATTGAGCGAAACACGTGTTTCGAGGCTCTTAAACTGTGCCGTAAACTCAACCTTGCCCGACTCTGGTTTTGCGGGATTATCGACACCATCACTCTCCGAGCAGGCTATACCGCCGAGGAGCATCGCTGCAAAAGAAAATAGATAGAGATACTTCTTCATATCAATATGTGTTTTATACTCTTTTATATACGTCATAATCCCCACATCACTCGACGCAGGGATTTATAACCTGTTAAGACGAACTTTGCAGACTACCCCATGGAGTAGCCTACAAAGAGTCGTTAATGCCTAAAATTACTTCTTAGACCAAGTGCCACCGCCCTTGTCCCAAGTGCCATCCTTAACGGTATAGAGATTATTACCGTCGGTAGGAACTACAAGGTCTGCGGTCTGATTCCACTTGTTATTCCAGTTGTTACCCGTAGTAGAGGGATTCATGCGGCAGAAGATAACATTGTCGCCAAGAGCATAGCCCTGAGGTATGTTACACTGATAAGTGCCATCACCAACAGCCGTCATCGATACCCATACGTCACCACCATTGTTAAAGAAGTAGGCTGCAAAGCGAGCGTTATCGGCCATCCAGTTAGCGTTAGGTTTGAGATATAAAACCAACTCGGTAACCTCGGGCTCCTCCTGCTCGGGCTCTGTACCATTTACAGTCTGCTCGGTTGCAGTTGCATAATCCGCGCCATCGGCCATTACATAGACAACCTTAGTGTTAGTGTTGAAATAGATGTCGTAGAGACCCGAAGCCTCCAAGCACAAGTCGCCACCATCCAGAGCTGTTGTTATGTAACTATTGGCCTTGATATAGTTAATATCACCGGCTCCATGCTTGTCTGCCCAATCGGTCGAAGGCTTTCTGAAGAGGAAGCCTGTTGCTGCCTCAATCTGAACATCCTCGGCTACAACAACATAAGGATCGGTTGTACCTACCATATAGACATCCTTCCAATCACTGAAAGCACCTATAATAGACCATACCGACTGAGCACCTGGCTCAGTAGCATCCTCGGGATTCTCAGGATCATCGGGAGTATCAGAAGGAAGTGTAACCTCTGCGCCATGCTCGACGATAGTATATTTCAGGCGCAGACCCCAATCGGCACGCTCGGCAATATAGAGGTAGATATCGTAGCTCTTCGACCAATCCTCAACACCGACATTGGCCGCCTGCTCAGCGAGATTGTTGTCGCAAACCTCATACCAGCCACCTAAGCCTATCTCGGCGGTGAAGTCGTAATACTCCTTGCCCTCGGCCTTAGTCCATGCGCCAAAGGTTGTGTTGGGGATATCCCAGCCTGTCAAGCCCTGCTTAGCAAAGAGGAAGCCGTCGGCTGCAAGCGTCACATTCTCGGCAACATACAAATCAGCGGTAGAGGTCTCCACAAGAGGTGTAGGATTAGCCAAATCCCAACCCTGATGCTCGCCTACCAAGCCCCAGAAGCCCAACTCGGGAGTCGTCACCTCGGGGAGTGTTACCTCCGTGCCATGCTCCACAACTGTATATACAAGCTTGTTCCAATCCTCGCCCTTCTCGGCAACGTAGAGATAGATGTCGTAGCCCTTCTCAAAATCGCTAACACCGATATTGCAAGCGTGCTCACCAAGGTTATTATCCCAAACCTCGTACCAAGAGCCTGCGGCCATAGTTGCTGTAAAGTCGAAATACTCCTTACCCTCTGATAACTCATATGCGCCGAAGAATGTGTTGGGAGCATCCCAATCTGTCAAGCCATACTTAGCAAACTTGAATCCGTCGGCCTTGAGTGTGACATTCTCAGCTTTGTAAAGACCCTCAGTCGATGTCTCAACAAGCGATGTAAGGTTAGTCAAATCCCAACCCTGATGCTCGCCTACAAGACCCCAATCACAAAGAACATCGGGGCCGAGCATGCCGAGGTCATAGATAAGACTGCGCTCGAACACTGCACCCTGAGCACCCGATTTAAGAACCTCCTCGCCTACGCTAACTTCAAGACCATCGCTCAACGTTGCAGGAGCAACAGCTACATAATAGGTGTTACCTGCCTTACAGCCCAGAAGAGTTACATTGTCCGAATTCTGCTCATCCCAGAAGGTCACCGTAGCATCGCTAAGGATAGTGAAACGACCTGCAAGAGTCTCGCCACCAAGGGCACGGAAGGTGATATCGCCATCGACAGATGTGCGGAACTTAAGCAGAGCCGCCACATTCTTAAACGAGATAGTCATGCCGCTCTCAACAGTCTCACCAGCAGCGACAACAGGGGTCTGCTTGGGGAAGCTGTTGGCACGAGCCTGCTGCACTGCACTAAGCGACTGAGTAGTTACACCCTCGCCAAGATATACAGCCTCGTACTCGCCCGAGGGGTACTCTGTAGCAACGGTT
The DNA here is from genome assembly GCA_045588005.1 of Alistipes sp. Taxonomy (GTDB): domain Bacteria; phylum Bacteroidota; class Bacteroidia; order Bacteroidales; family Rikenellaceae; genus Alistipes. Next base: position 8,424 of record JAZNDK010000089.1, read on the forward strand.
GTGAAAACAGCCTCCTTACCGCCCTCAGCCGTAGTAAACTTAACATCGTTGATAAGGATCTCGTCGCCAGCCTCCCACTCGGGGGTAAAGCCATTGCTACCGAGAACCATGCGGGTCGTTGCATCCTCAAAGGTTGCGTAAATCTTCATGCCCTCGTTGCCATTATTGACAACGTCAGCATCCTGTGTACAAGCTGCAAAGCCAAACAACGCTACAGCAGCCAAAACCAAAGAATAGAACTTTCTCATAACAACCTCTTTTACCATTTGAACGATCCTGTTGCATAATCCTCAAGATCCATCGAATATGGATCGTGCACACTATACTCGAAGCCATGCTCCACGCTGATTTCAGCGATTTCTGACATAGGTGCAACATACTCTGCGCCTACGCCCTCCTGATTTAAGATTCTCTTGTTCATAATTATTGAGTGTTAGTTGTTTGCAAAATATTGATAGGATTGACCCTAAAATCCTAAACAAAATTAAACAATTTTTGCCGAACAGCACCCTTTTCACAAAGAATTATTACTGAACGGCAAAAATATCATGACGAATGGTAGAAAATACCACACGACAAACCTATATAGAGTAGTTTATAACCAATCCGCTATCGCGAGGCAACACCCAAAACCCCTTGCAGGTTCTTGGCCCAGCAGCCCTGCACACGCAATACCTGCTCGACAATATCGCGCACAGCACCCTCTCCGCCATTATACTCCGAGACGTAGCGCGAGGCCTCGATAACCTCCATGCAGGCATCGGCAGGACATACCGGGATACCCACCAAGCGCATACACTCCAAATCGGGGATATCGTCGCCCATATAGATAACCTCCTCGGGAGCAAGCTCGTTGTCGGCCATAAACTCCTTGATAGCCTTAATCTTATCCATGCAGTTGAGATACATACGCTCGACACCGAGCATCTCTAAACGACGACGCAACATCTCTCCTCGGCCTCCCGAGATCACACACACCTTGTAGCCCTCGCGTATAGCATAGGCCACAGCATAGCCATCCTTAGCGTAGTAACGACGTATAAAGTCGCCATCGGGCGTGGGTATGATGCCTCCATCGGTCATCACGCCATCAACGTCGAAGACTATCGCTTCGACACGTGCTACATCTTCTTTGAAGTTTCCCATATATTTGTGGTTAAGTCGTTATATATCTGTTGTTTAGTTGTGTCGTTGCTGAGCATCGCAAGGTGACGTTCAACAACGGCTTTGTCGCCACGTATGGCAGGGCCAGTCTGCACCGTGCGAGGATTGCCCGAGGCTATGGCCTTGGCTGCCGTCTCGCGGATGATGGGCTTTAGTATCTCGAAGTCTAAGCCCTCGTTCTCGACAATATCCGATGCTATGGCGTAGAGGTGGTTGACGAAGTTATTTACAAAGACACCTGCAAGGTGTAGTCTACGTCTACGCTCCGAATCGGCACTCTCGGCCTTGAGACCCATGCAACCTGCAAGGTCACGGAGCTTTTTCGCCGTCATCGTGCTGTCGCCCTCGATAAATATAGGTGTCCCTTCTATTGCCTCGCTACGCCCCGACGAGAAACTCTGCAAGGGGTAGAAGACACCACGGCCACCCTCGCGCTCAGGTATGGCGGTGAGAGGAAGTCGGAGGCCAAGC
>JAZNDK010000090.1:0-5349 GCA_045588005.1 Alistipes sp.
GCCTCGGGGCGCATAACCACGAGCGTGCGGTTGTTATCCTCCAAAATCTTAGCGGCAAGAGCCTTAACATCCTCCAATGTTACGCTCTCAACAACGCCGAGGTACTCCTCCTTGAAGTTGTAGCCCTCCTCATACCAGCGCTCGATGGCTGACATCCAGCCGCTGTTGTTCTCCAAGACGTTGTTGTAGTTCTTCTGCAAGAACTCCTTTGACTTGGCAATATCATCGGCCAAGGGGCCCTCCTCGGCAATCTTGCGAAGCTCAGCATCGCAAATCTCGATAAGCTCGTCGGCCAACTGCTCGTTGGTGTCGAAGGCTATCATGAGCTGGTAGGCCTCTACGGGGTACTTGTCGATGCCTCCATTGACACCTACGCCGTAGGTACCGCCCTTCTCCTCACGAATCGATATCAGGTAGCGTGAGTCGAGAGCGCGGCTCAACAGGTCGAGGGTCATGCGGTTCTTGGCGTTGTTGGCAATTGCGCCGTTGTAAACCAAGAATACCGATACCTTAGGCTGCTGCATAGCCACCTTGAAGTCGTTGGTAACAGCGCCATCGGCCATGCGTACGCCGTCGTCATGAACGCTGTAAACGCTCTTCTTTGAGGTAGGCAACGAGCCGATATACTTCTCTACAAGGGGCTTCAAAGTCTCCAAATCGACATTACCCACGATAGTGAAGCGGAAGTCGTTGGCGTAGCTGTAAAGCTTCTTGTGGACATCGGCCAAAGCGGCGAGGTTGATAGCGTCAATATCCTCCGAAGAGGTAATCTCGCGACGCGGATGACCCTTGTAGAGCGTCTTGAGCAACTCGCGCTGGCTGATATAGCTGGGATCAACCTCCATGTTCTTGAAGTAGGGTACATACATCTTCTTCAAGTTCTCGAGGTCGGTCTCGTCGAAGCGAGGCGATGTGAAGTTGAGATAGATGAGCTGCAAAATGGTCTCGATATCCTTAGGCGAGCCACCAGCATTTACGGCGTGCTCGTAGCCATCAACGCCGATACCTGCATAGGCACTCTTGCCCGCGAGCTGCTTGGTAAGCTCCGTAGCCGAGAACTTGCCGATACCCGACTGACCCATCACCATACCAAGGAATGCGCCATGATTGTACTCCTCGTCGCTAAGCAGCGAGCAACCACCCTTCGAGAGTGCCACGATGCTCACCTCGTCAGCTTTGAGTGTCGAGGGGCGTACCACAACCTTGATGCCGTTCTTCAATGTCCACTCCGTGAAGCCGAGTGACTCGTTCTCCTCGGTAGCTACCACCTTCGAGCCTTTGAGCTTAACGTCTGCACCAATCAGCGGCTCGATAACCGTGTTGTCGGCATAAGGCTCAACCTCCGAAGCTGCAACCTCAGCCATGATAGCCTTAAGCTCCTCGGCAGTAGGAATAGCCAAACCATCCTTCTTGGGTGAGCGGGCGAGGATTACGAGGTTCTGGTTGGGAGCAACCATCTGTGAGTAGGCCTGATTGATGTCGTTCACCGTGAGGCTGTTGATAAGCATCTGGTCGATCTGCCACTCAGTATCGGCATCCATCATTGTAGTACCCTGAGCGAAGTGATCCAAGTAACGCTGCGCGTACTCGTCGTTCTTCACATCGTTACGGTTGGTGTACTGACGCTCGGCATAGCGCAAAATCTCCTGCTTAGCACGCTCGAACTCGCCTGCTGTAAAGCCGTGACGGCGCATACGCTCCATCTCGGTATAAACCGTACGCATAGCATCGTTGATACGACCCTCGTGAGCCGTAGCCATGAACATCGTTGCATCCATTGTGGGGCAGATACCGAAGTTGCCCTCAGACATACCACCACCGAGGATAGGAGCGTCGGCAGCCTGCGAAATCTCCTCGAAACGAGCGTTCATCATCTCCATAACGAAGTTGAAGATAAGATCGGTAGAGTAACCGATGATAGTACCCTTCAACTCCTTGGGAAGAGCGTCGCGACGAGCGAACATCATAAGGCTCGACTGAGTGAGCTCGGGATCAGAGAATACCGAGATGATAGGCTCCTCGGTAGGGGGCACCATAACCACGGCCTTCTGTGCAGCATCGGCGGGCGATGCGGGGATGTCGGCCATAAGGCTCTTAATCTTCGCCTCAATCTGATCTACATCGACATCACCAACGATGACAATAGCCTGATACTCGGGGCGATACCACTTCTTGTAGAAGTTCTCCAATGCGGTGTGGTCGAACGACCCCAAGCCCTCGAGGTAGCCGATAAGGTTACGCTGCTCGTAGATAGTGCCCTTGAAGAGGTTGCGAATCATGTCGTTCTGAGCGCGGAGACCTGCGCCGTCACGCGTACGCAACTCCTCCTTGATAACGCCACGCTCCGAGTCAATCTCGGCGGGCTGCAAGGCGATGAACTGCGACCAGTCGTGGAGGATAAGAAGTGCTGTATCTACAACACCCTCGCGAGCTGTGGGGCAATCCTTAATCATATACTCGGTGCAATCCCACGATGTGAAGGCGTTGAGATTGTAGCCAAACTGCACACCGATAGTCTCCAAGTACTCGATCATCTGCTTGCCGGGGAGGTTCTTAGTACCGTTGAAGGCCATGTGCTCAAGGAAGTGAGCCAAACCCTGCTGGTCATCCTCCTCCTGAACCGCACCTACATCGTGGTAGATGTAGAAGCTGGCCTGTCCCTTAGGCTTCTCGTTGTGACGAATGTAGTAAGTAAGACCATTATCGAGCTTACCTACGCGAACACTCTGATCCATGGGCAGAGGAGCCATAGGATCCTGAGCCGAGAGCATCGCAACACCTACAAAGAGTGCTACGAACGAAAGAAAGAATTTTCTCATAGTTAGTTAATAATTAAAAGTTTATGTCTATTAAATCATCTATTTGCGCTTTTTTAAGCCTACTAATTCAAGCAAATATACACTATTTTGTTGAAATAACAACACTTTATACTCATTTATTTTGCAAATACTAATATTTTTTATTGTTGGCAGGAAAGTCGTCAATCAAGGTAAATGGGTTGAAATAGGCCAGAGCCAAACTCTTGAAACTTGCACATTCTAAAAATCTTCGTATCTTTGCTTCATAAATATCGGAGTTATGGCAGAGATAACATCATACAAATACCGTATCGAGCCACAGGATGTGGACTTTACGTTGCGAGCCTCGGCAGCATCCATAATCAACTATATGCTCAACGTAGCCGGCATAGATGCACATAACAAGGGCTTCGGCGTTGATGTCTTGCAAGGGCAATCCTGCACATGGGTACTCTCGCGCCTCGCCGTAGAGATATACAAACAGCCCGAGCAATATACCGATACAGAGATAGATACATGGGTAAACGAGTTCAACCGTCTAAGCTCTACGCGTAACTTTCGCATGCGTTTTGCCGACAAGATTTTGGCTGCGGGAGTGTCGCAGTGGTGCATGCTCAACATGGAGACACGTCAGGTTGTCGATATGTCGCTACTGAAGGATGTCTATGAGCGAGCGATGGTTGCTGAGTCATCACCCATTGCCACACCACAGAGGCTACGACCGATAGAGCCCACAAGAGTAATGTCGCGCCCCGTGGTATATAGCGATATAGACTTCAACCGTCATGTAAACACACTGCGATACATCGAGCTACTCTTCGACGCACTGCCCTTGGAGATTATCGAGCATAACAACGGCATGCGTATCGATATCAACTTTATCGCCGAGGCTCGTTATGGCGAGACTCTTGCAGCTGGCACTAAGTGCGAGGGCGACACATGGCACTTCGAGATAACATCCGACGGAGGCAAGGTGCTCTGTCGCGCAAAGATAGAGTTCAAATAGTAGAACACCATATAACAGTCTGACAGACAACCGATAGTATGGAGCAACGCAGATTGAAGATAGCTATTGTCGGCCCGGCACACCCCTATCGTGGCGGCCTCGCCTCGATAATGGAGAGCATGGCTCGCGAGTTTCAGTCGCGAGGCTACAAGGCCGACATCATAACCTTCACACTGCAATACCCCTCGCTTCTCTTTCCGGGGAAGAGTCAAACGGTAGATACCCCACCGCCTGCCGACCTCGACATACGCCGCATGCTCTCGACCGTAAATCCCCTATCGTGGTGGAGAGTAGGGCGCGAATTACGGCTCTCAGCCCCCGATATCGTGCTTATGAAGTATTGGACACCCTTTATGGCTCCATGTTTCGGCACGGTAGCACGCATAGCTCGTCGCAACGATCATACCCGCGTCATCTGCCAGATAGACAACGTAGAGCCACACGAGGCACACGCCACCGACCACCTCTTCAACCGCTACTATCTCGGCTCGGTCGATGGCTTTGTATATATGTCGGAGCAGGTTCACCGCGAGCTTCGAGGATATAGCTCAGCACCCGCTATCTTCTCGCCCCACCCCATCTTCGACAACTTTGGCGAGCGTGTCAATCGCGCCGAGGCGTGTAATCGCTTAGGCCTCGACCCCGAGCAACACTACGCCCTATTTTTCGGTCTTATCCGCGACTATAAGGGTTTGGATACGCTTATCGAGGCGTGGCAGAAGTTCCGACGCAAGGGGCATAAGTTGCTTATCGCCGGCGAGTTCTACACCTCACGCGAGCCATACATCGCTCTTATCGAGCGTCTTGGATTACAAGAGGATGTTATCCTGCACGACTACTTTATTGCAGACCATAACGTGAAACACTACTTCTCGGCCGCCGACTGCGTGGTGCTACCATACAAGACAGCAACGCAGAGTGGCGTGACACAGATATGCTACAATTTCTGCACACCGGTTATCGTCACCGATGTTGGAGGTCTTGCCGAGATTGTTCCCGACGGCCGTGTGGGATATGTATGCGAGCCCTCGGCGGAGGGTGTTGCCAACGCCCTCGAACGCATCTACACGGGCGATACCCTCGCCCACTTCTCGGCGGCCATGGTTGAGGAGCGTAAACGCTTCACATGGCGTTCTATGTGCGACCGCATCGAGGAGCTCTACGAGCAATTGTTGTAAGCGTGGCGGATAACATCAAAACTATCCACAACGCTATTTCAGCATCTCAAAAGTGATAAAAATTTTGCAATTCGATATATTTTGTATAACTTTGCACCGCTTAAAGTTACGGCAGCCATTTTTCCGCAATAGCATTTCAGCTTCGGCACTGAGTGATAAAACACAATGTGATGACTGACGTAATGAAGAAAAGGTGTTGGTTCCGTAGCTCAGCTGGATAGAGCAACAGCCTTCTAAGCTGTAGGTCGTGGGTTCGAATCCCACCGGGATCACCAAGCAACGCAAGTTGTTGAAAAACAGTTTTGTTTTCAGAGTTAGAGTTACTTACGGGTAACTCTATTCTCATTTTTAGGCAGGTAGGTAATTG
>JAZNDK010000091.1:0-3828 GCA_045588005.1 Alistipes sp.
TACCCATTTGCCCTCCTCGGGGATAGGTGCAGACTCGTGGTTAGCACCCTTCTTCACGCAGCACATCTGCTGCACTTCGTGTGAGTAAATCATAGTCTTTTAGTTTTAATTTATTGTATATCAATAATTTATAAATTATACTTTTATCATTTGGCTTACTCTTCTCTCGCTTCTAAGCCTCTCTGTGCTCACTCTTTTGCACAAATCGTGACAAAGGTACGAAAATAAAACGGATTTATCAAAGCGAATTCGTAAATTTTTTTAATAATAAAGCCGGCTTACCCCATCTTCTCGCCTCTCGATTGGCGAAATGTGAGATAAGTCGGCTCTAAGGTTTGTCGGTTCTTCTCGCGCGATGGGGTTTAGAATACCACTCTTACGCCGAGCTGCATGTGCCAACGTGAGGCTATGTCGTTTACGGTATATTCTGCACCTGTAAACTTATAGACGGGGCGGTAGCCACCATCGACGCCCTGTAACTCGGTGATTGTTACGGGAGAGAGAGCCCAATTCGAGGTGCGGTGCACCAATCCCCATGAGCGAGATATAAGGTTGCCGAGGTTTATGACATCGAGCGAAACCTCTACGCGGCGGCTGCTCTTTTTATCGAAATAGAACGACTGTGCAACATGCAGGTCGAGGCGGCTCTCGAAGGGTAGCGAGTGAGAGTTACGCTCGGCAAAGCTGCCACGATGTGTGCGCAGATATTTATCCCCCTCGATATAGGCGTTGAAGGCTTCGGCGGATCTGTCATCGGCCCACAACATCGAGCTCATCTCCTCCTTTGTGGGGATGTAAATCAGTGAGTTACCACGATAGGTGTCGCCATTTGCATCTACCTTGCCGCGGACATACGTTAGCGAGTAGTGCTCGCCCGAGTAGCCGTTGTATAGAAGCATTACGTTAGTGCCGAAGAGACCATAGCGTCGCGAGTAGGCGAGCGTAGCTACAACCTTATGCGGGAACTCATAGACCGAACTGCTAAGCTCGGGCGAATTGCTATCCACCGCATAGGTGCGTCCCCAATTCGACGAACTCTGAGCCGAAATGCCGTCGTTTATGCTGCGCGAGGCGGTATAGGTGTAGGCTGCCGTAAATTCAAGGCCCGGTGCTATCGCCGCGAAGTCGTGCTCGATGCGTGCTGTTGCCGACCACGAGTAGCCACGCTGCGTATTGCTCAGACGATATACTGCCGAGTATGCAGATGTGGTTGAGTTATAATATGTTGCTGACGTTTTCGAACCCTCTCCGCCAACAAAGAGTCGTGAGCCGTGATCCTCGGCAACGAGGTTCTCGACATAGATGTTGTTAAGCCCTTTCGAGTAGTCGGCGTCGAGCTGGAATGCCCAGCCTCCAATCGTGTATCGGGCGGTGGCTGCAACACGCATCACCTGCGGATAGCGGAACTTGCTATCAACAAGGTCGATAGAGGGGTTGCTTGCGATGCCCACCGACTCGGGATTGAGGCTAAATGCGGGGGTCTTGGTGTGGTCCGTGACTGTCACGCCAACGCTACGTATGCCGTTGTTTTGGTAGCAGTTCGAGAGCCAAACAAAGGGTATGCGACCTGTGTATATGCCCGCGCTACCGCGTAGCGTAAGTCCCTCGTGCATCCACTCTACGCCTACGCGAGGCGAGAAGAGCAGTTGGGTACGAGGTATATCGCCCGTGAGAGTGCCGTATCTCGATGCGAAGTAGCCGTTGTTAAACTCCTCGTTAGCCATTGGCTTATCGAACATTACGGGGATATCGACTCGCAGGCCGTAGGTCAGGTGTAGATGCGATGCGAGCTCCACTTCGTCTTGTGCATAGAGTGCGAACTGAGCCATGCTCATCGGTGGGTTACGCTTGCCATCGAGGAAGTAGTTGTAGGCATATTGTGTGGCATGACCTCCACTTGTTCCGTTATCGGCCAAAAAGTCATCTATCGAGGCATAGGTATATGTGCCGCGAGCATTGGCCAAATAGAGGTTGTCGGCGCGATAGATTTCGTTTGATGTGCCGAGGGTAATCGTGTGTCGGCCACGTGATAGGGTAATGTCGTCGCCGATGATAAATATATTCTGAGAGAGCATGTTACAACCCGAATAGGGGTTTGTACCTATTGTTGCCGAGCCATTGCCTCGCTCGCCGAGCGAGTTTATGATAACGGCAGGAAGGCTCTCCTCGGTTGTGCGACCGTCACGCAGCAGGGTATAGCCCACACGCAGGGTGTTCATGCCCCAATCTGCCGAGGTGTTGAGCTCGCCCACGAGCGAGTGAGTACGGTTGATATTGGCATACTCCGAGCCCCCGAAATAGAATGCCTGTGCCGTATTCGACGATGCGTCGGCGTCGGCATGCAACATGTTGTATCTCAGCGATAGGCGGTTCGACGAGTTGATGTTCCAGTCGATTCGTGCCACGGCTGACCCCGTAATTGCTAATACGTCGTGTTCGCCCCAGCCGCCACCGTCGTAGCCTGTAAGCTCCTTATAGTGTGCCGATATGCGCTTTGCCTCATCCTCGGATAGTGCACTTGTGCTGCTCGACGGATGGTTTGTCGAGGGGGTAACATTGCGGTTAAATTCACCGGCAAGGAAGAAGAAGAGTTTATCCTTGATGATTGGGCCGCCGAGGGTGATACCCGTGATTGAGGTCATCTGCTCGGAGAGGTGTCTGCGTTCGGCGACATCTCTCCCGGGGGTTGTACCGTAGAATCGCTCGTTGTTGAAGTAGGTATATGCCGAGCCGGCAAAGGTGTTGTCGCCCGAGCGTGTCACGGCATTTATACCGCCACCCGTAAAGCCGCTCTCGCGCAGGTCTATGGGCGATGACGATAGCTCTACCATGGCCAAAGCATCGATGGGTATGGGGTTGGCCCTTGTCAGCGAGCCTGTCATGCCCGTAGTGCCAAGACCATAGATGTCGGCCGCCGAAGTACCGTCGATAGTAAAGGCGTTGTAGCGTGTGCTCTGTCCTGCAAGCACGATGCCTCCTGCCGCAGGGCTTACCGCCCCGGGCATCAGTCGCGTGAGGTCGTAAATCGAGCGCTCGACAGATGGTATCTGCTCCATTGTCGAACGCGAGAAGGTCATGTTCCCCACGGTATTGTCGGCTTGCGCGACGATGACTATGTCATCGACTAACGTCGAGCTCTCCTCTAAGAGTGCGTCGAAGGTGGCAATAGCACCCAATCCGAGTTCAATGTCGGTATATACGACACTGCGGTAGCCGAGGAACGATATTGTGATAGTGTAGGGGCCACCCACGCGCATACCGCGCAGAGTGTATATGCCCTCCGAGCCGGTTGTTGTTCCGTACTCGGTGCCCGAGGGAATGTGGCGTGCAACGATGGTTGCACCGGGCAGAGAGTTGTTGTCGGCGGTAACATGGCCTCGAATCGACGAGGTGGTTACCTGAGCTGTTGCCGCTGCTACAACAAAGAGCAGGGCAATGCTTGAAAGCAATTGCTTCATTTGGTAGAGATTTAGGGACACTATTTATGTGTCAGGTTAGAAATTTAGGTAACTATTCGCTCTTTAATCTCGCGAAGACGGTGCAAAAATAGTAAAAAATTGGTTTCAAAAAACTTTTTTTCGATTTTTTTACCACATTTGACTCCAATACCTCCTAAACAAAAATTTTTAATGGTTTAAGCGATTTTTTTAATATTGCGCGTTTTGCTGATGAACGTTCGTTTTTTATAAGCGAACAGTGCGGTGTGAGATTATATAATTAAGAGTTTTGAATACTAAAAGAGTTAAATTGTTGCTAAAACAAGGAGAGATAATTAAAATAGTTTGAAAAAAAAGTGATGGAAATTTTGCGGATTGCAATTATTGGTTT
>JAZNDK010000092.1:0-17002 GCA_045588005.1 Alistipes sp.
AAGCCTAAGAAGAGCCTTTCAGCTGCGCCATATTCAAAACCGAAAGATGGCTCTGACCCGGGCGTTATGGCGGACTTCAACGCCATACATCAAGAGGCCGTAAGCGAAAACCGCTGGGCAGGATACAATCTGTTACTCATCAAGGGTTGCGAGTTTGGTCGCAATACCAAAGATAAGGGCCACTACAACGCCCTCTTCGTAAAGGACCTGAACTCGCTCTACTGCTACAACTTAGAGGAGTCGTTCCGCAAAGTTCGTGAGCAGGGAGGTATCGTTATCCACAACCACCCATCGTACGGACGACCAAAAGGCTCGACCGACAAGAGCGAGTGGGACGAGATGGTTTACAGCGAAGGCTTAATTAAAGGCGTAGAGGTTGCCAATGGCTATAATTTCTACCCACGAATGGTGCGCCGTTGCATCGACGAGAAGTTGGCAATGTTCGGCAACACCGACGAGCACCGTTTCACAAGCTATCGCTTCGGTTCGCGTGGTGTATTCCGCACAATGACCTTCGTTTTGGCAAAGGAGTGCACCGAAGAAGCTATCAAGGAGGCTATTCTGGCGTGTCGCACACTTGTCTATTCGGGAGGTTGTGTGATTGGCGAGGAGAAGTTGCTCAGCGACTTCCTCAACGCATCCATCGTCTGCCGAATTGCAAATGAGGATAAGAAGAAGGGAAGCCGATACTACACCCTTACCAACACAACATCAATTGCTTATAGTCTTCGTCGTGGCAAAACAATTTACAACTTGGAGCCTTTCAAAACCATTACCATATCATACACCAAGGATAAGGAGAGTGGCAAATTGCAGACTCCGAAGTTCCGAGTGGAGAATATGTGGCATATCGACTACAAGCACCCGTCTATCAAGATTGAGTTGGATAGATAGAGATATTAGAACATAGAAAAAGTGTGTACCGAGATTTTCGATACACACTTTTTTTTATTCTATTCGCCAAGCAATCTCCTCTCGTAGAAGTCGGGCGGTTGGGTTGTCAGGGAGTTTTTCAAGAAGTTCTTTTACCGCCTCGTCTGCAAGATTTATAGCGAGAGCCGTTGCGCCCTGCGCCACAAGGCGGTTGTCCGAGAATGTTGTTACGGCTTGCACTATCGCTTTGATTGTCGTTTTAGACTCTACCCCACCACTGCGAGCCGCCGAGAGCAGAGCACAATAGGCAAGCAGGGCATTATCCGAACTGCACCACCTCTGCAATAACTCTGCGACATCTGCAATACGGCTCAACAGTGCATGCGATGCCTGCTCGGCAACCTCGGAGTTGATAATTCCCGAAGCCCAGAAATCGAAATTCTCAACACCAACCCTCTCTGCATCGGCTATCCACAACGCCACGAGGCGCACCTCGCGGATATTTTCCGTATAGAATGATTTTGCGAGGGAGTGGTCGGTGCCAATCTCTCGTGCGAGATTGCGAATGGCGTAGATTTGCACACCATAGTTTCGCCCGTAGTCCGCACCAAAGTAGCGCATCGTATCGAGCGCAGCACCATTCATCTCCTTGCGAAGACGATACAAGAGGAGGCGTTTTTTCTGCTCCAACATATTTACTTAATGGGTAAAGCCGTTACCGTTTTTGCACCATATAGCGGTGAAGCAAATTCAACAACACCCTTCAACTCTGCGCCAATAATAAGCGAACACTTCGACTGCGGAACGATAAGATACTCTGCCGACACCTTATCCTTTGGTCCGAGTGGCTGCAACTGCGAATACTCCTTGTGCGGAGCGGTCTCAACCTTCAAAACAATCGGCTTGCCCGACAAATCATCAACCGCCACTACGCCCGCATCATCGCTGAAACGACAAACGAGATACTCCGTCTTATCGGGCGAGAGTGTAATATTGAAAGTATGAGTCTGCTCGGTTGTTGTTTTCGAGCCGTAGAACATATCAAGGCACTCCTTCTCTATTCGTGCAATCTCGTCGAGAGCCGCCTTCAAGCCTGCACCAAAGACATTCTCACCAGCCTCACCCGTAATGAGGTCAAGGCGATGCTTGCGCAACGAGAATATCATCTCGGCTGTTGCTGCTGCCTGCTCTTCGGTGGTCTGAACCGTAGCCGCCACCTTATTCAAAGGCAAAGGCAACGAGTATGGCTCCTGCTCCGCCTGCGGAGAGACCTTCTCTGCCGAGCCGAGTGCCAACTCTGCATCGACCAATTCGAGCGATGAGTACTCCGAGAGGGTTGCACGCTTGCCGAGGTACTTCTGCGCATAACGAGCATATATGCCCGGAGTGAAGTGCTCGGTAGCAACACGGAGGGTTACATTTACCACGATTGGCTCCGCCTCTACGACAACTGCATTACCCTGTTTGTCGTACAAACCAGCCTTTATATTCTGCGCAACGCCCACTGTGGCGATGCCTACAAGTGCCAAAATTGCAAAAATCTTCTTCATATCTTTTTAGTTTTGTGCTACGAAGGTACGCTTTTTCCCTCTGATTATCAAAATTTAAGGTAAAAATCTTTTGTCAAGGCTCGGTAGTCGTCTGTGTAGTCGCCACGCTTTCCTCGCTCTATGGCGATAGTTTCGTGCTTTATTGTGGTCGGCGTTTGTTTTGCAAACTCGCCCATAATGCGCTTCACTGCACCACCCTCTATCGGACAGACATCGCAACGGCGCACAAGATGCAACTGCGTGAGAGCCAAGTATTTCTCAAATTCGGTTACGGGCAGAATAAGGGCAAATTTTCCGCTTTCCGAGAGCAATCGGCAGACCGCATTGTCCAACTCCTCGAATGTCAAATCGTGGGTATGGCGAGCAGTTGAACGCTTTGCATCGGGCGGAAGCAACGAATCGACAAAGTATGGCGGATTTGACACAATGAGGTCGAACTTTTCGGCTGGCTCAAACTCCTGCACAGCGGTCTGCGTCACTTCAAGACGCTCCGCCCAAGGGGAGTTGTCGAAGTTGGCTCTTGCTCTGCGGGCTGCGGTTTCGTCAATCTCGACCGCCTGCACCTGCGCCATAGGGTTGCGTTGTGCCATTTGCAGGGCGATAACGCCTGTACCCGTGCCGATATCGAGGATGCGCCTTGCACCCTCACACTCCGCCCACGCACCAAGCAATACACCATCCGTGCCGACCTTCATCGCCACATCCTCCTGCTCAACAGCAAACTGCTTGAAACGAAAACCAGACATAATTCTTTTTGCTACTGCAAATATAAGAAAAAGACGAGAGACGAGAGACGAAAGATGAGAGTTTTTTTTGCGTTTGCGTCAAAAAATAACGGATAGTAACGGCTAGTAAGGAGAATTAAGGAAGGCACAGTCTGCGACTGCTTAATGGGAATTTAGGGAATTTCAAGAAATTAGAGAATTTTATGAGTTTAGCAAAACCTCTAAACTCACTAATCTCACTATATTCACTAATCTAACTGAAAAGCCGAGCAGAACAAACTGCTCGGCAATAGTTTTCCGCTTTCCGCTTTCCGCTTTCCGTTTTTCGTTATTTGAGGAAGCCCTCAATTCCTGCCCCGAAGAGCGCAAAATCGTACTTTACGGGGTCATTTGCATCGTGCTGACGGAGTGCGGAGGTTATCTCTTCGACCGCTTTCCAATCGTTGGAGTTGCGAGTGAGCAAACCTAATGCCCTACCCATATTGCCCGTATGAACATCTAACGGCAGGTACAAAACCGACTGCGGTATTCTGCGCCACAAGCCGAAATCGACACCTCGGTTATCTCGGCGCACAAACCAGCGGAAATACATATTCAGGCGTTTGCACGATGCCCCCTTTGCAATTGAGGAGAGGTGTTTCTCGCAGTGTGGGCAATGCTCCACCTCGAAAAATTCTCGGCGCAGTTCGGCAAGCACTCGCTGAATTGAGCCTTCACGCTCATAGAGTCCCTGCACCGCCTCGCCAACACTACCCCACTTGCCGCAGAGGTGACGCAAGCCTAAAATAAAATCGGTAAAGTCCTGACCATTGAAGGTGCGATGAACATAGCGCAAAAGCGGTTGTAAGTCCTCTGCCGAGGCGTGCATCGTAAAGTCGAATGGAGCGTTATCCATCATCTCGACCATTCGGCGCGCGCTCTTGACTATCGCCTTGCGGTTGCCCCATGCAATAGTCGCTGCGAGAAAGCCCGCAATCTCTCTATCCTCCTGACGCTCAAATGAGTGGGGAATACTTATAGGGTCTGCTTCGATAAATTCGGGGCGATTGTAGCGGTCGTGCAGCGTTTCGAGTAGTTCGTGCAACTCCTCGTGCGAAAGGTTAGAGTATCGCTCCATCGCTCATAACTATTTTGCGGTCAGCCATTTCCGCCAATCGCTCATCGTGAGTAACCATAACTATCGTCTGCCCGAACTTCTCACGCACCTCGAACAGCAGTCGCTGAATCTCATCGCGGTTGTGGGTGTCGAGGTTGCCCGTAGGCTCATCGGCAAGCAGCACCGAAGGCTTGTTCATCAACGCCCTCGCAATGGCAACTCGCTGTTGCTCACCGCCCGACAGCTGTGCCGGTTTATGCTCAGCTCGCTCCGACAAACCGACTGCCGAAAGCAGTTCCAAAGCCCTCTGCTTCGCCTCCTTGCGCTTTGCTCCGCCAATAAGTGCCGGCATCATCACATTCTCCAACGCCGAGAACTCGGGCAAGAGGTTGTGGAACTGAAAGACAAAGCCTATATGGCGATTACGAAACCGAGATAGCGACTCGTCGTCGAGGCCCTCGGGCGAGATACCGCCAACGCTAATACGACCCTCGTCGGGGGTCATCAGCGTACCGATAATCTGCAATAGTGTGCTCTTACCCGCACCACTTGCACCAACCAACGATACTATCTCGCCATGCGCAACACTAAGGCTCACACCGTGCAGCACCTCCAAGTCGCCAAAACGCTTTACAACACCCTCAACCTTAATCATCAGAGCATACCGTTTTATAGTAGTTAAACATATCCACAACCTGACGCGTAGCCCCCACATCGTGGACTCTGAGGATGTCGGCACCGCGCGACAACGCCTCCCAGACAAGGGCTAACGACGCCGGTAGTACATCCTCGGGCTTGCAACCCAAAGGTCTGTATATCATCGATTTACGCGAAACACCAACAAGCACCCTCGACACTCGCGACAGAGGCTCGACAGCGGCCCACAATCGCCAATTATCCTCGGTTTGCTTAGCAAAGCCAAAGCCTGGGTCGAGGATTATGCGACGAGCATCTACACCCTGCGCCACGAGTTCATCTCTGCGCCCGAGGAGATACTCCTCGACCTCCGAAGCAACACCACGCTCGTAGCCACACATCGAGTTCATGGTCTGCGGCGTGCCCCGCATATGCATAGCTACATACTCCAAACCAAGGCTCGCGACAATCGCGACCATGTCGCTATCAAATTCGCCGGCCGAGATATCGTTCACCATAAAGTCACCCAGCTCCTCGTAGCAGCGTCTGACAATATCGCTTCGGAAGGTATCAACCGACACTCTTACGCCACCGCCAACACGGCGCACAGCCTCCAAGCCTATGCTCAGCCTGCGCCACTCCTCCCGAGTATCGATATGTTCGGCACCCGGGCGCGACGAGTAGGCTCCAAGATCGATAATATCGGCCCCCTGCTCCACAGCCTCGGCAACAGCCCTGCATGCAGACTCGTAGCCCACACTACGGCTCGAAGCGTAGAACGAGTCGGGTGTGAGGTTTACAATAGCCATAACCTCTCTACGCCTGTGGCTACTCCTTGGCTCGTCGTGCATCATAGCTTAGTCGTCGGTGCAGTTGCTCGACATCCTCTTCAAGATCTTCGAGCAATATATTTACAACAGCAAATTTCGATCGTGCGCAACGCTCATCATCGCTCAGTTGGTTGCGCATACGCTCCTCTATTCTCTCGCGCGAAGCCCCATCTCGACGCATGGCACGCTCCAAGCGAAGCTCCACAGGCGACATCACAGCCACCGTGACATCTACCTCTCCCTCGAGACCCGCCTCGAAGAGTATGGCCGACTCCAAGACCACATAGTCGCCATCCTGCATATCGGCCCACGCCCCGAAATCTCGCATCACAGCGGGATGCACAACGCCATTAAGACGAGCCAACGCCTCGGTATCACAAAAGACCCTCTCGGCAAGATAGGCTCTGTTGAGAGCTCCTCCCGAGTAGGCCTCCTCGCCAAAGAGCGAGATAATATCAGACCTGAGCGACTCGCTACTCGCCATAAGACGCTTAGCCTCGCTATCGGCCTCGTAGATAGAAACACCCAGCTGAGCAAGCATACGACACACCGTACTCTTGCCCGAGCCTATACCTCCTGTAATACCAACCTTATACATATACCTAATATATATTATATAGCCTACCTCTTACTATCGGCGTTGCTAACCCTCTCTATCGAGGGAGGAGCTCCCACAGCAACAACATCAACATCGGGCATACGGCTCGAAAGGGCGTACTGCAACGACGATGCCGAGACCTGACGATAGGTCTTACCATCGCTATCGGTAGCCATGCCGTCGAAGCTAAGCTCAGCCAAGGGTATCTCAATACTCCTGCGCTTAGCACCCCACGAGTATCCGATGAGATTTGTGCCCTTGCCACGAATCGTGCAGTTCACGCCATACTCCTCGCCATCGACAACAATAGCTATTTCGCACTCCGTAGTGTAGGTATCGCCCAACTTAGCCATATACCACAACACGAAGGCGGCAACCAACATCGTCACATAGCCCGGGGTAATACAGCTACGCAACCACTTCAAGAAACTCTTTACTCGTTCCATAATTCAAGACTTAATACGCACAAAGATAAAAAAATAAGCCGCAACCTGCAACAGATTGCGACCTATTTTTACAAAATCTCTATTCGGAACTACTCAGCCTTCTTCTCCTCAGTCTCGAAGGGCTTGATAGCCTTCTTACGCTGAAGGTCGTAGGCGATAGGTGTAGCGATGAATACCGACGAGTAAGTACCGATAATAACACCAAGAATCAACGCAAAGACGAAACCACGGATAGTCTCACCACCGAAGATGAAGATTGCAAGAAGTGTTACAAGCGTAGTACCCGATGTATTGATCGTACGCGAGAGTGTTGCGCAGATAGCGTTGTCGATATTGGTCTTGATATCGCGCTTAGGATAGAGACCCAAGTACTCGCGGATACGGTCGAAGATAACCACTGTATCGTTAATCGAGTAACCGATGATAGTCAAGATAGCGGCGATAAAGGCCTGATTAACCTCGAGGTTGAAGGGCATGATAGCATACAACATCGAGAAGATACCGATAACGAGCAATGTGTTGTGTACCAAGGCTGCGGTAGCACCCAAAGCCCACTGCCAACGACGGAAACGTATGGCAATGTAGAGGCCGATAGCTACCAAAGCGATAAGCACTGCGATAATAGAGTTTACGGTCATCTCCGACGAGATAGACTCGTTCACCTGCTCCGAAGATACGATACCCCACTGAGCGATGCCGTCACCTGCGGTGCGGAACTCGTTGAAGCCGAAGTCCTCAACTGTGAAGTAGTCGCCAAGAGCGTTGAACAAGAGGTGATCAACAACGTCGTTGGCCTCCTCACCCTCCAAGCCCTCGGGCTGGTACTGAGTGACGATGCGCACCTGATTGTCATCACCAAACTGCTTAACCTCGATAGATGAGTTAGCGGCATCAGCAACTGCCGAGAACTCCTCCACCAAGCTCTCACGAACAGACTCGATATCTACCGTCTCGTTGAACTTGACAACGTACGAACGACCACCCGTGAACTCAACACCCTGATTAAGACCGAGTGTGAAGAGCGAGATAACCGACGCTACGAGCAACGTGCCCGAGAGGATGTATGATACCTTGCGCTTGTTGATGAAGCTGAACTTAACGTTCTGCATAAAGTTCTCGGTAAGCTTCGTCGAGAAGGCAACAGTGCCCTTACGCTCGGCACGCGTTACGAGAAGTACGCGAGTGATAAAGATCGAGCAGAACAACGAAGTGATGATACCAATCACCAACGTAGTGGCGAAGCCCTTAACGGGACCTGTACCGAAGAAGAAGAGCACGATACCGGTGATAATGGTAGTCAAGTTACCGTCGATAATTGCTGAGTAGGCGTTCGAGAAACCATCCTTGATAGCAAGGCTGAGACCCTTACCTGCGCGCAACTCCTCCTTAACACGCTCGAAGATGATGACGTTCGCATCCACAGCCATACCCATCGTAAGCACGATACCGGCGATACCCGGGAGGGTCAATACTGCGTTGAACGATACGAGTACACCCATGAGCAAGAGTACGTTGCAGAGCAACGCGATGTTGGCCAACATACCTGCTGTTTTGTAGAAGAAGGCCATGTAGATAAGTACCAAGCAGAATGCCAATACGAACGAGAGCAGACCTGCGTTGATAGACTTAGCACCGAGCGACGGACCTACAACCTCCGAATAGATGATTGTTGCAGGCGCGGGTGACTTACCCGAGTTGAGCACGCTCGCCAAGTCCTCGGCCTCCTGAGGCGAGAAGTTACCCGAGATTGACGACTGACCACCATCGATACGGTCGTTTACGTTGGGAGCAGAATATACTACGTTATCCAAGACGATAGCAATCTGACGGCCGATGTTCTTCTCGGTAATCTGGCTCCATGCCATAGCTGTCTCCGAGTCCATAGTCATAGATACCTCGAAGCCACCATACTGACCACCCTGAGCACGAGCATTTGTGATGCCTGTACCATCCAACACGGGAATCTGAACGCCATCCTTACCCTTCAAAGCGTAGAGAAGGAATGTACCCTTAGAGCTATCCAACGAGCTCTTGTTCGACCAAGCGAGCTTAACGTCGTTGGGGATAAGAGCCTTGATAGCATCAATCGAGAGATACTCGTCGATAAGAGTCATATCGGCCTTCTCGGCAGCAGCTACGATAGGCGTAGATACGGGGAATGACGAAACCTCGCCACTCTGCAACGAAGCCTCGTACGAAGCCTTCAACAGCTCGCTCATAGGAGCCATCGAAACCTCCTCCTCGGCTACACCCTCAGCCAAAAGGTGCTCACGAACGATGGCGTCAGCCTCGGTAAAGAGAAGTGTCTGCAACGAGTTTACGTCGCTCGACTCGCACACCTCCCAGAACTCGAGGTTGGCAGTAGATGCCAAAAGCTTGCTCACACGCTCGGGCTCCTTTACACCGGGGAGCTCAACCATGATACGGTTAGAGCCCTCGATAGGCTGGATGTTGGGCTGAACAACGCCGAGCATGTCGATACGCGTTGTCAAGACGTTGAGCGTACCTGCTACCGAGCCCTTAACATGCTCTTTGAGGTCCGAAGCAACGCGCGCAGCGTCGTCGCTCTTGTAGATAGTCATCAAATCCTCAGCCGAGAGAGCTGCTACATAAGCATCAACCACAGCGTCAGATGTCTCGGCCACCTCGGCAGCCTCCAAAGCGTCGTCGATACGCGACACCAAAGCGGCATCACGCACCACCTCGCGGCTGTTGAGGGCGTTAGTGCGAATTACATCAGAAGCCTTAACCTCCAACATGACGTTCATACCGCCCTTGAGGTCAAGACCCAAGTTGAGCTCGCGATCCTTACACTCGGCATAGGTGTATCCGAGATAAACCTTCTTGTCCCACTGCTGATCGAGATAAGCCTGTGGATTCTGCTGCTTCTCAGCCTCGGCCTCGATGTTACGGGTAACAAAGGTGAACGAGAGCTGGAAAATGCTGGCAAGACCTAAGATGACAGCCAGCCATTTGATAATACCTTTACTCTGCATTGTTAAAAAAGTTTTGTTATTATTGTTTGTTTTGTTGTTCCAATGCCTTTGCGCGTGCCTTAACAATCGCGCGTTAATCGCGCAAAGATAGCAAAAAAATCGCAATCCACAACTCTGGACTGCGATATTATTAAGAATTTTCAATATTTTCTACCTATCGGCTACTCCGTAACCAACTCGACGATGTGGTCAATCTCGCCCGAGATAGAGCCTACGCTGAGGGTCACACCCTCGGCAGTGCCTCTAAACTCGATGTTCTCGCCCGATGCGTAGTGCTTGGCCGAGAGAACTTTGCAGCCGAGCGGCAGCTGTAGCTCGTCGCCCTCGAACGAGAAGATATGCACGAAGAGTCGGTTACCCTTGCGCGTGGTTACACCCCACTCCTGCTCGGCAATATCTCCCCCCGTAGTGCCATAGATTGTCTCGCCATTGGCAGAGAGCCACTCGCCCATAGCCTGCATACGCTCCACGGCCGCCGCCGGAAGCTCGCCATTGGGCTGCGGACCAACGTTGAGCAGAAGGTTAGCACCCTTACCCGCTGCACTTACAAGGTAGCGGATAAGCGTCTCGACACTCTTATAGTTTTGGTCCACAACCTTGTAGCCCCACATGCCATTCATTGTCTGACAGGTCTCCAACGGCAGGCGGCTGATAGCCTGACCCGAGAGTCCATGGGTATTCTCGCCCGGCAGGTCGCGCTCGAAAATCTGAATATCCTCGCCCTCGAAGGGTACTTGATGGTGGTTGTTGGCAACCATACAGCCTGGTTGCAGTTTGTGTACCAAGGCGTACTGTTCGTCGAGCTGCCAATCGAATGGCGTGGGGTCCTCGTCGTGATCCCACCACCCATCGAACCATATGGCTCGTATCGGACCATAGTCGGTGAGGAGCTCGGTAATCTGACGATTCATAAAGTCGTAGTAGGTGGGCCAATCGATGCGCGTAGAGTCGCGGCCCGTAACACCCTTGGCTGTACGACCTCGGGGGTACTCATCCCTCGACCAGTCGGCATGCGAGTAGTAGAGGTGGAGAGCTATACCCTGCTTGCGGCACTCCTTGGCCAACTCTTTGAGCACGTCGCGACCAAAGGGCGTTGCATCGACGATGTTGTACTCCGAGCAGTCGGTATCCCACATCGAAAAGCTGTCGTGGTGGCGCGTGGTGAAACATACGTACTTAGCTCCGGCAGCCTTTATTGCTGCCACCCACTCCTTGGCGTCGAAGCGGTGGGGATAGAAGGCGTCGGCAGCCTTGGCATACTCGTCGCGGTTAAGGCCTGCATTCTGCAAGTACCACTCGCCCTGGGCAAACATGCTGTATATGCCCCAATGAATGAAGATACCGAAGCGATCCTCGGCAAACTCACTCTGCGAGCGACGCACCTCCTCGGAGGGGGTATAACCTTGCGCCGAGAGCGTTGTGAGGCTCAGAACAAGGGTTAGTGTTAGGATTACTCTTCTCATGGTTTTAGGTTTTTAGGTTTTTGTCAATAATGGTACAGATGTTTCCTATTCGCGGCAATGATTGAGAGCTCGAAGATGACCCCTTATCACGACAAAGATTTGTTGTCAGAAGGGGTTAGCTGTGGTGGCTGCTCGAAGTCTGAAAAAGCGGAGTTTACATTGACGTAAATGAGCATTTTTCAGACGAGGCAGACGCCGCAGATGACCCCTTCGGACAACAAATTAGTCCATTTTGAGTACGGCAAGAAAGGCCGACTGCGGCACTTGCACCGAGCCAATCTGTCTCATACGCTTCTTACCGGCCTTCTGCTTCTCAAGGAGCTTACGCTTACGCGAAATATCGCCACCATAACACTTTGCGGTAACATCCTTACGCACGGCCTTAACCGTCTCTCGCGCGATAATCTTCGCGCCGATAGCGGCCTGAATAGCGATGTCGAACTGCTGGCGCGGGATAAGCTCTTTGAGCTTCTCGCACATCTTGCGGCCGAAGTCGTAGGCGTGGTCGGCATATATGAGCGACGAGAGTGCATCGACAGCCTCGCCATTGAGCAGGATGTCGAGCTTCGCAAGCTTACTCGGCTGATAGCCCGTGCGGTGGTAGTCGAACGAGGCGTAGCCCTTAGATATCGATTTGAGCTTGTCGTAGAAGTCGAAGACAATCTCCGAGAGGGGCATCTCGAAGTTCACCTCGACACGATCCTGAGTGATGAAGGTCTGGTTCTTCATCACACCGCGCTTGTCGATACATAGTTTCAGCACATTGCCGAGGAAGTCGGCTTTGGTGATGATTTGAGCAAGGATGTATGGCTCCTCGATCTTTGCCACCTTCGTAATCTCGGGGAGTCCCGAGGGGTTGTGCACCTCGAGCTCCTCGCCCTGAGTCGTGGTTATGTGGTACGACACGTTGGGTACGGTGGTGATGACATCCATGTCGAACTCGCGGTATAGACGCTCCTGAATAATCTCCATGTGGAGAAGTCCGAGGAAGCCGCAACGGAAGCCGAAGCCGAGGGCTAACGAGCTCTCGGGCTCGAACGTGAGGGATGCGTCGTTGAGCTTCAACTTCTCGAGTGAGGCACGCAAATCCTCGTACTGGTCGGCCTCGACAGGATAGACACCCGCAAAGACCATAGGCTTGACATCCTCGAAGCCGGCGATAGCCTCGGTGCAGGGGTTCGATACGGCGGTGATGGTATCACCCACCTTGACATCCGTCGAGTTCTTGATACCCGAGCAGATGTAACCCACGTCGCCCGCCTTAATCTCGCCACGCTCGACCATCTTGAGTTTGAGCACACCAATCTCGTCGGCATCGTACTCGCTACCCGTATTGAAGAACTTTACATGGTCGCCCTTGCGTATCGTGCCGTTAAAGACACGGAAGTAGGCGATAACGCCACGGAAGGGGTTGAATACCGAGTCGAAGATAAGGGCCTGCAACGGGGCATTATCATCGCCCTTGGGTGCAGGGATACGCTCTACGATAGCCTCCAAGACCTCCTCGACACCCTGACCTGTCTTTCCCGAGGCGAGCAGAATATCCTCCTCCTTGCAACCTATAAGGTCGATAATCTGATCCTTGACCTCGTCGATCATCGCCGACTCGCAATCTATCTTGTTGAGCACAGGGATAATTTCAAGGTCCTGACCGAGAGCGAGATAGAGGTTAGATATTGTCTGTGCCTGAATACCTTGTGTTGCATCCACAACGAGCAGAGCACCCTCACACGAGGCGATAGCACGCGATACCTCGTACGAGAAATCGACATGTCCCGGGGTGTCGATAAGGTTGAGCGTGTAGTTTTGGCCGTCACGCGCCTTATACTCCATCTGTATAGCGTGGCTCTTGATGGTGATACCCTTCTCGCGTTCGAGGTCCATATCGTCGAGCACCTGAGCCTGCATCTCGCGCTGGTTCAGCGTGTTAGTCTTCTCCAAGAGACGGTCGGCAAGGGTACTCTTACCGTGGTCGATATGTGCAATAATACAAAAGTTGCGTATATTCTTCATCGTGCGATAACCTTTAATACAAATATATAGTGCGCAAAGGTACAAAAAAAGTTTGAAACCACAAAACTGACAATCGTGCTACGCCGTCTGCCATTTTGTCACTTTTTGAAGCGTGGCACACCGTTTGACATGTGCCACAACGTAGCTGTGCTACACAACAGAGCTTAAACAACAATTGAAAAGATTATAGAAGTATGAAAAACGGAAAAATCGGAGTTACGACGGAGAATATCTTTCCCGTCATCAAGAAATTTCTCTACTCGGACCACGAGATCTTCCTTCGCGAGTTGGTATCTAACGCTGTGGATGCCACGCAGAAGCTCAAGACGCTGAGCTCGAAGGGCGAGGTCGAGGGCGAGCTTGGCGACCTCGCCATTCGTATCGATGTCGATGAGGCCGCCAAGAGGCTGACTATCACCGACCGCGGTATAGGCATGTCGGCCGAGGAGCTCGACAAGTATATCAACCAGATAGCCTTCTCGGGAGCAGAGGAGTTTCTGAGCAAGTATAAGGATCAGGCTATCATCGGCCACTTCGGCTTGGGCTTCTACTCGTCGTTTATGGTGGCTGACCGAGTGGAGATATTCTCTCAGTCGTTCCAGAGCAATGCAAAGAGCGTACATTGGAGCTGTGCGGGCACTCCCGAGTTCGAGATGGAAGAGCTTAGCGAGAAGCTCGACCGCGGCACGCGCATCGTGCTCCACCTCTCGGAGGATTGTGCCGAGTATGGCCAGCGCAGCGAGATTGAGCGTCTGCTGCGTAAGTACTGCCACTTCCTGCCCATCCCCATCGCCTGCGGCAAGCGCACCGAGTGGAGAGATGGCAAGTATGTCGATACCGACGAGGATAACATCATAAATGTAACCACACCCCTCTGGACACGCAAGCCGAGCGAGATTACCGAGGAGGAGTACAAGGCCTTTTATGCCGACCTCTACCCCACGAGCGACGAGCCGTTGTTCTACATCCACCTCAACATCGACTACCCCTTCAACCTCACGGGTATCCTCTACTTCCCGAAGATTCACTCCAACTTCGAGATTCAGAAGAACCGCATTCAGCTATACTCAAATCAGGTCTTTGTGACCGACGAAGTTACGGGTATCGTGCCGGAGTATCTCACTCTGCTACACGGCGTTATCGACTCGCCCGACATTCCGCTAAACGTGTCGCGCAGCTATCTTCAGAGCGACTCGAACGTGAAGAAGATTTCGGGATATATCACACGCAAGGTTGCCGACCGCTTGCAGGAGCTCTTCAACACCATGCGCCCCGACTACGAGGCCAAGTGGGATGACTTGAAGATATTTATCGAGTATGGCATGCTCACCGACGAGAAGTTTGCCGAGAAGGCTGCCAACTTCATGCTATGGAAGAGCATCGAGGGTAAGTACTACACCTCGGAGGAGTACCGCGAGATGGTTAAGGAGAAGCAGACCGACAAGGATGGTATCACCGTGCTACTCTATGTCGATGATGCCGAGGGTAAGAACTCGTTTGTCGAGGCTGCCAAGGCCAAGGGCTACGACATCCTCGAGATGAATGGTCAGCTCGACAGCCACTATATACAGTACTACGAGTCGAAGAACGAGAAGGTGCGCTTCGTGCGTGTCGATTCCGATGTTGTCGATAAGCTTATCCCCAAGGCTGAGCGCGAGGTGCTCTCACTCACTACCGAGCAGCAGCAGATACT
This sequence comes from Alistipes sp., assembly GCA_045588005.1. Lineage (GTDB taxonomy): Bacteria > Bacteroidota > Bacteroidia > Bacteroidales > Rikenellaceae > Alistipes. Next base: position 14,920 of record JAZNDK010000092.1, read on the forward strand.
GCGCCCCGTATTCTCGGGTCAGCTTCCCCACGACGAGAAGATACACTACCACGTCTCGTTTGCCGGCCTTTCGGCCGAGGATGCCCCCGTTATCATCACCCAGAACGAGTTTATGCGCCGCATGAAGGATATGGCCTCGACAAGCGGTGGCGAGATGAGCCGCTTCTATGGTCAGATGCCCGACAACTTCACTATCACCGTGAACGGCAACCACCCCATCGTGCTCGATATTCTCGGCGAGGTGGAGCGTGCCTATGGCGATAAGCTGCGCAGCATAGGCAAGAAGATTACGGCTGCCGAGGCCGAGGAGAGCCGCTTCGAGGAGAGCGTCAAGAATAAGAAGGAGGCAGAGCTTACGGCCGAGGAGCGCGAGATGCGCGAGAGTCTCTCGAAGCGCGTTACGGAGCTTCGCACCGAGCGCGACACACGCCTCGAAGAGATAGGCACCGAGAACCGCAAGGTGCGCCAGATTATCGACCTTGCCCTACTCTCTAACGGCCTACTCAAAGGCAAAAACCTAACCGACTTTATTCAGCGAAGCATCTCGCTTATCGAGTAATCATAGTGTTTTATTCACGACAGGGGGTAATCGAGTTCGACTCGGTTATCCCCTATTGTTTTTCTATTCCTACGAGGCGTTTGGATAGTTTTTTGGTACGCTTCGCTTATTGGGTATTTGTGGGTACGGCCTACGGCCTTGATGGGTTTTGTGGGTTACGTGGGTTTTGTGGGTTATTTGGGTTACGTGGGTTACATGGGTTACATGGGAGATTGCACATTTAACCTATCTGACCCACCTGACCTATCTGACCCATAAATGATTGAAAGGCCGAGAATGACAACTTACCATAGCGCACTCAATTTGGTGTCAGAGTGGTGCAGTAGTGACGCTGACATGAAAAAGCAACGAATGGGAGATACTAAGCGTATTTCCCATTCGAGACAATGATTGAGAGGCCGAGAATGGCCACTTTTCACACCAAATTTACATGGACATAAGTATAAGCAACTGCGCCGTCAAAACTCGCAGGAACATAACCACCGGATATACCGTGGCGTAGCTCACAGCGGGCATATCGTTACCCGACGAGGTGCTGGCAAAGCCGAGTGCCGGAGGATCGGTCATAGCACCCGACATAAGACCCATCAACGTATAGTAGTTGAGTTTGAACTTCAAACGGCCGATAAGAGCTACGATAACCAAAGGGAGCACAGTGATAATCACACCATAGCCAATCCACTTGTAGCCGCCACCAACGATAGCATCGACAAAGCCGTCGCCCGCACCTATACCTACGGCGGCGAGGAACATTGCCAAGCCTATCTCGCGAAGCATGAGGTTGGCACTCATCGTCGTATAGGTCACAAGATGGAAGTGAGGACCAAAGCGACCGATAAGCAGAGCGATGATAAGAGGACCTCCGGCCAAGCCGAGCTTAACGGGCTGCGGAATATTCATCAGCGGCAACGAGCCAAGCAGCACACCGAGAGCTATGCCTATGAAGATAGGAAGCAGGTTGGGGTGGTCGAGCTTCTTGAGCGAGTTACCAAGCACCTTCTCGGCAGCAGCCACAGCAGCCTCGGGACCTACGACCATAACCTTATCGCCCACCTGAAGCTCCATACCCTGATAGGGGATAAGATCGACGCCGGCACGATGCACACGCGTGATGTTGATGCCGTAGCGCGTACGCAGACGCAAATCCGAGAACTTCTTGCCATTGACCTCCTCGCGCGTAATGAGGATGCGGCGCGAAACCAACGGTGTTGATTGCATTGCCGTAGCACCCCAATCATCGGCACTCATCTCGATAGGCTGACCAAAGAATGCAAGTATTGCCTCGGCATCCTCGTCGGTGCAGATAACACGCAGACGGTCGCCGATCGTAAGCACACTGTTGCCATCCGCCATAACAATCTCACCATTGGCGTGCATGATACGCGAAATGACAAACTGGCGGTTGATAAGCGTATGGGCATGGGCAATGGTCTTGCCCTCCAACATGCGATTCGTAAATTCAACAGAGTAGCGGTGCGGGAGCTGTGTCTCGTTGCTCATGGCTGCCAAGCCCTCGTCCTCCTT